>CACJSL010000004.1 GCA_902596065.1 uncultured Alphaproteobacteria bacterium
CAACCCCCCAGCTAGGTGTGCTGTAGAGCTACTAATTGTTATAAATAAATCTAGATTTACTAGTAAGGCTGCCAAATTTTCAAAGTCATTAAATAAATCAATATTAGGATAATTCATAATATTCAATTTTTCTTTTTTGTTTAATTTTTCTATTTCTTTTTCATAATTTCCATATTGTAAGTTTATAAAAGATATTTCAGGCATTTTCAGAATTGGTAAAAAAGAATTTAAATTAATTGATTTTTCTTCCCCAAAAAATTTTCTTTTACTTAGCCAGGAAAAACCAATTTTTATTTTTTTACATTTTTTATCTAAAACTTCTTTTATATTTTTGATATTAGCTGAATCAGCTCTTAGAAATGCTTCTTGAGGAAAGCTAGTTTTGGTATTTCTAAATTTTGAAGGCAAACTTCCTGCAAAAATTGCTTTATTATAATTTTTTAACTGATCTTTAGATGAAGATATTTTTTTATAAGGAATAAAATTATCAGACTTAAATGATCTTTTAAAAAGAGAAATTAATCTTTCATCTGTTTCAATAATGGTTTTGGGATATGTGTTTAATAAATCATTATAAATTGAGCTGAACAAAATTTCATCACCAATACCCTGTTCTTTTATTAAAATAACTTTATCATTTTTTGAAATATCTTGAAATGAGCCGAGTTTTTCTTTTATGTTATCCATATAGCTCCCCGGTATAATAAATTTATCTTTATTTATTCCTTCGGAAAGCATTTTCCATGCTTTTTGATATTCTTGTTTATATATTAGGAATGATGAATAATTTTTCTTAAAATTATTATTGTTAGGATCTTCTTTTTCAACATACTGAAAATATTTTTCTGCTTCATTAAAGTTTTCATTAAAAAAATATCCAATAGCTAAGTTTAAATTAACTGAATTACTTTTTGTTTTTTCTTTAACACTTTCTAAAAATTTTATTCCTTCATTATATTTACCTGTTTCTATTAATAGTGCGCCCATATTAATGATGCCTTCAATAAAATTAGGAAAAATTGCTAGAGTTTTTTGGAGATACTCAATTGCGATTTTTGGTTCATCTAACTGTCTGAAACAAGTACTTAAGTTATTTAAAATAGGGTAATAGTTAGGACTTATTTCAATTCCTTTTAAAAATACTTCTTTTGCTTTTTGTAACTCATTGCTTTTTAGATAAATAAGTCCTTGAATATTTAAACCTAAGTGATCATTGGGATTTAATTTTATAAAATTATTAATTATTTTTTTTGCATCATTAATCTTGTTTTGATGAAAATATACATTTGCTTTTTCTCTTAATGCAGGATGAAAAACTGGATTTATTTTTAATACTTCCTCTAAAAGAGGTAGGCATTTGTCATACTGTTTTTTTTGAAAAAAAATTAAACTTAAGTTAAATCGTGATTGCCAATGAAGTTTGTTTTTTATTAATACTTGCTTGTATATAGTTATTGCTTCGTCTATCTCTTCTAAAACTTCACACATGTAGCCTAGATTATATAATGCGATAATATCTTTAGGATTTTTCTTCGTAAATTTTTTTAGTTTATTAAATGCAATTAGTTTATCAGAATTTTGAAATTCATTTAAAATGCTGTTTAAAGAAATATTAGACATAAAAAAACCTGACTATTATATAGTCAGGTTTTATTGTGTAATGAAGAAATTTTATCTTCTTTGCCCAAAAAGTTGCAATAAAAGTATAAATAAGTTGATGAAATCAAGATATAATCTTAGAGCTCCCATTAAAGCTTTTTTAGAACCAACTGAATCTGAATCTCCTGCATAATACATATTTTTAATAGTTTGAGTGTCATATGCTGTTAAACCAACAAATACCAAAACTCCTATTATAGAAATTACAAAAGCCATAGGGCCAGATTGAATAAAAATATTAACAATACTTGCCAAGATAATTCCAATTAAGCCCATAAATAAAAAGCCACCAAGTTTTGTTAAATCTCTTTTAGTTGTATAGCCATAAAGACTCATTGCTGCAAAAGTTCCTGCAGTAATAAAAAATACTCTTGCTATAGATGTGCCAGTAAACTGCACAAAAACAGAAGCTAGAGATAATCCCATAATTGATGCAAACAACCAGAATGTAATTTGAGCACTTGAAACAGACATTTTATTAATTCTAGCACTTAAATAAAAAACAAAACCCAGAGGGGCAAGCATGATAATCCACGATAAACCAGAATTAAAAAGCGCTTGTCCAAGTGATGTCAAAATAACTCCGTTTGGTGTAAATGCTGCTACTGATGCTTTACCAAAAAAATAAGCGATAAAACCAGTAAGTACTAAGCCAGTTGTCATATAGTTATAAACTTTCAGCATATATGCTCTTAAGCCTTCATCAATACCAGCTTGATCAGCTGTTTTTGAATAAGTTCTTTGATTAAAGTCTAAAGCCATAAATTCTCCTTTTAATTATTACTAATATCGCTATAAATTTGTTAAATTCAAGATATTTAGGAAAAAATTAATATAAATTTATTATGAGGTATAGAAAATTAGGAAATACAAATACTGACGTAAGCGTCATTTGTCTTGGAACCATGACTTTTGGAGAGCAAAACTCTGAAAAAGATGGTTTTGAGCAAATGGACTACGCAATTGATAGAGGAGTTAACTTTATTGATACAGCTGAAATGTATGCTGTTCCAACAAGAGCTGAAACATATGGTAAAACTGAAGAGATAGTTGGAAATTGGATTAAATCTAAAAAAAATAGAGATAAAGTTATTTTAGCGACAAAAATAGCCTCTAAATCAAATGGACTTTCTTGGGTAAGAGAAGGTGGAAAAAAATTAAGTTTTAATAAAAAAAATATAAATGCCGCTATAGATGCTAGTCTAAAAAGATTAAAGACTGATTATGTTGATTTATATCAACTTCATTGGCCAGAAAGAAATGTACCAAAGTTTGGTGTTATGGATTTTGAATATGATCCAAATGATAATGAATGGACCGCAATTGAAGAAGTTTTAGAAAATTTAAACCAATTAATAGATCAAGGCAAAGTAAGATATATAGGAGTTTCTAATGAAACACCTTGGGGTTTAATGAAATTTATGCAGGTTGCTAAAGAAAAAAATTTACCTGTTATGGTTTCGATTCAAAATGTCTATAATTTAGTCAATCGAGTTTTTGATATAGCTAACTCAGAAGTTTCATTAAGAGAAAATTGTGGGCTATTAGCTTATTCGCCTTTAGCAGGGGGGCGTTTAAGTGGCAAATATTTAAATGATCAAAATCCAAAAAATTCAAGATACACACTTTTCGCATCTATTTTTGAAAGACATAGAACGCCAAGAGGAGAAGTTGCTATTTCAAAATATGTTAATTTAGCAAATAAATATAACATTGCCCCCTCCACATTTGCTAATGCTTTTGTTAATGACAGGCCTTTTGTAACTAGTAATATTATTGGGGCAACAACAATGGACCAGCTTAAAGAAAATATTGACAGTATAGACATTAAGTTCTCAGATGAAATATTACGAGAAATTGAAGATATTCATCTTGCAGATCCTAATCCATGCGTGTGATATTTTAAATATTATTATTTTAGGAATTAAATTTTAATTTTATTCAATAATTTTTCAACATCTCTAATATAGGTCCGATCCCAAAGATGAACATTTAAAAGACAATAATATAATTGATAAATTGGCTCATATTCAAAATACTCTCTTTCAATAGGTATAATATTAGAATAAACTTTTATAAATTCTTCATTAACAAAATTAAACCAAGTTAAATAAGCTATTTCTAATTCATTATGTCCAAAAAAAATTCCTGGATCTATTAGCCCTACTAATTTACCATTGTTGTATAAAATATTACCCGCCCATAAATCTCCATGTAATAATCTAGGAATAGGATTGTTTGGTATCAAATTATGAATATTTTTTAATAATTTTTCAATTCTCTGGTTTATGTGACTTGCCATCGGGTTATCATTATTAATTAACTCAAAAATAGAATTTAATCTTTTGTCTCTAAAAAAAATATCCCAATTATCTGTGAATTCATTTTTTTGTTTTAAAGCTCCAATTTGCGAATCAAATTTAAAACCATATTTTTCGTGTGTATTTTGATGAATTTTTAATATTTCTTCTGCTAAGATAATTTGATAATTTTTATCTTTAATATTATTATTTTCAATGTAATCGATAATAAGAAGCTCATTTGAATTGAATTTTATCTTAGGTACAAGCGATGTTATATTTGCTAAATAAGATAATGAATTCTTTTCGCTAATAATAGAATTAAATTCCTCTTTTTTATTTTGATAATATTTTACTACAAAAGCCTCATTATTTTTTAACAATATTTTTTCACATATCATATTGAATGAATTAGAAAGTATTTTTCTAGTTTTTATTTTTTTATCTGATACGTAATTGGCTATTTGATTTTCTACTATTTTATTCACGATTAAAATTTTATAAAATTATAATAATTATTATGAAATTTTTGTATATATTTTTCCAGTATTTATTCTTGCATGATTAAATATTTTTTCATTAGTCCATTTAGAAAGTCCTCTTAGTTCTTTTTTATTTAATAAATTTAATTTCTTGAAAATACTATTTGCTACTGAAGGTAATGCTCTTTCATTTCCATCCTCAACCTTAATAATTCCTCCAACCTTTTTTTCTTTATGAGCGAATAACAATACTCCTTCAGCACCTCCCTTCGCAAAAATTTTTCCCCCAGTAATTTTAATTAGTTGACAAGGGTATATGTTTTTGCTTCCTGTAAGTTGAGGATATCTTTCAATAGCTTTTAAAAGAATTTTAACCTCTTTATTATATTTATTTTTTTCATCATAACTTTTAATTATATTGATCATTGCAATAGCAAGGTTTTCCATAGGAAAAGCATATTGTGGTGCACTGCAACCATCTATGCCCTTTTGAATTTTTTTAACCTTACATTCTGTAAAGTCTTCTAAGCATTTTCTTATTTTTTTTTGGTATGGATGATTAATATTTAAATAATCTACAATATTTAAGTTGTTAGCTTTACAACCTGAAATCATCCCCAAATGTTTTCCAGCACAATTATTATGTAATTGATTTGGTTTGATACCACTTAATAATATTTTGTTAGAAGATTTTAAATTTATAGGATTGTGGACTCCACATTTTAATTGATGTATTTTTATTTTTGTTTTTTCTAACCATTTTTTTAATACATTTATATGTTCCTGCTCTCCACAATGAGACGAACAACAAATTGCTATCTGTTTTTGTGTTAAATTATATTTATTTTTTGCTTGAGACTGAATAAAAGGAATAGCTTGTAATATTTTAATCGCTGATCTTGGATAAACTAAGTCTTTATTATTTTTAGTCGAAAAAACTGTTTTGTAATTATAGTTTTTTATAACACACTTTGATTTGTGAGTACTCTCAATAAGATTTCCCCTAGTTATGTGGGTCTGTATTTGTGTCATAACCTATAATGTCATAAAATACAGTACAAGTCTCTTTGAATTTTTTTTAGCATTTTAAATTTTTTAGCAAAATAATCAAATTTACAATAATATTAAATATCCATAAAATGTTAAAACTACCTTCCAACCTTTAATTTTTTGGTATAATAGAAACTTACAGTAATTAGTATTATGAATAAAATATTAAGTTTATTTTTTGGAATTTCTTTTTTTATCCTTTCATTTTCACCCTCAGTTTTTGGTGAGATTATCAAAGGCCAATGGGAATTTGTAAAAGAGCCAGAATACTGCTTTATTCAAAGTGCTCCAATTGAAACAAAAATTCCAGAAGGTAAAACTAGAGGACAACATTATATCCTGGTATATAGAATGCATAAAAGCCCTGATATAATAGTTCAAATAACTGCAGGATTTAATTACAAAGATTCGGGTGCAGTCGAGGTTAAAATTGATTCTAGTAACTATGATTTTTATACAGACGGGGATACTGCTTGGGCTAAAGAAGATAAAAAAGTCATATATGCAATGAAAAAGGGATTACAATTAGAGACAACTGGAATTTCAAGTAAGGGAACTAAGGTTATTGATATTTATACTTTGAAAGGATTTACCTCAGCAGTTAACAAACTTACCAAAGATTGTTAACGTGGTAAAAAAAATAGTACTAGCATATTCAGGTGGGTTAGACACAAGTGTTATATTAAAATGGTTACAACTAAAATATAATTGTCCTGTAGCAACATTTACAGCTGATTTAGGGCAAGGAGATGAGCTTGAGCCAATAAAGGAAAAAGCAGAATCACTTGGGGTAAAAGAAATATTCATAGAAAATCTTCAAGAAGAATTTGTAAAAAACTATGTCTTCCCAATGTTCAGAGCAAATACCTTATATGAAGGATCATATTTATTAGGAACGGCTATAGCAAGACCCCTAATAGCAAAAAGACAAATTGAAATAGCAAAGGAAATAGGAGCAGATTCAGTAGCTCATGGTGCAACCGGCAAAGGAAATGATCAAGTACGTTTTGAGTTAGGTTACTATGCAAACGACTCTTCAATAATTGTTATAGCTCCTTGGAGAGAGTGGGATTTAAGTTCTAGAAAAGAATTAGTTAATTTTGCTCAAAAATATCAAATACCAATTCCTAAAGATAAAAAAGGTGAACCTCCTTTTAGTACAGATGCTAATCTGTTACATACTTCTTCAGAAGGTAAAGTTTTGGAAGATCCATGGTTGGAGGCGCCTGAATATGTATATAATCGTACAACCTCTCTATTAGATGCACCTGATAAGCCTGAAGAAATAAATATTATTTTTGAGAATGGAGACCCTATTGCTGTAAATAACAAAAAGATGAAAGCTCATGAAATTCTTACTTCCTTAAACAATATAGCTGGCAAACATGGAGTCGGACGAATTGATATTGTTGAAAATAGATTAGTAGGTATGAAATCCAGAGGTGTTTATGAAACTCCAGGAGGAACTATACTGCTTCATGCACATAGAGCAATTGAGAGCATAACTTTAGACAGAGGTGAGGCTCATTTAAAAGATGAAATTATGCCTAAATATGCAGAGATAATTTACAATGGCCTTTGGTTTTCTTCAGAGAGAGAATCAATGCAAAAAATTATTGATAAAACTCAAGTAAATGTCTCTGGAGAAGTTTGTTTAAAAATTTATAAAGGAAACGTAATAGTATGTGGCCGTAAATCAAAAAATAGCTTATACGATACGTCTTTAGTATCTTTTGATGAAGAAGGTCAATTTAATCAAAAAGATGCCGAAGGTTTTATAAAAATTTTATCACTACGTTTAAAAAAAAGAAAATAATTATCTTGAATTTTTGAATGCAATTGCTGTATTTCTTAATAAACAAGCAATTGTCATAGGACCCACACCTCCCGGCACAGGTGTAATTGCTGAGGCATTTTTTTCTGCTTCTTTAAAATCTACATCACCCACAAGTTTATTTTTTCTCTCACCACCAATTTCTACTTCTACGCGATTAATACCCACATCAATAACAATTGCTCCTTTTTTTATCCATTCACCTTTTATCATTTTAGGTCTTCCAACTGCAGCAACGACTATATCAGCATTTTGACAAATACCAGGTAAGTCTTTTGTTTTAGAATGTGCAACAGTTACCGTACAAGATTCTTTAATTAATAATTGTGCCATAGGTTTTCCAACTATATTGGATCTTCCTACAACAACTGCATTTTTTCCTGCAAGTTCAATATTTAAACCTTTTAACATCAGAAGACATCCATAAGGAGTGCATGGGATAAGTAAATTTTCATCATTATGTGAGGCAATTGAAAGTTTACCAACATTTAGTGGATGAAAACCATCAGCATCTTTATCAGGATGAATGGAATCTAAAATTAATTGCTCATTCATGTGTTTAGGTAGCGGCAACTGTACCAAAATACCATTAACATTCTTTTGAGTATTTAATTTTTCAATTAAGTTTAGGAGCTCATCTTCAGATATAGATTCTTCAAGATGATGGTCTATTACTTCAATTCCAACTTCTTGGGCACTTTTAGTTTTAGCCTTTACATACACACTACTAGCTGCAACGTTTCCTACTTGAACAACTGCAAGTCCTGGAACAGCATTATATTTTTTCTTTAAATCTTTAATTTCTTTATTTAAATCTTCCCTTAATTTTTTAGAAATTTCTTTTCCATCTATTATTATAGTCATTAATACCTCGGCCAATATTCAATTAATAAACTTTTAATAAACCATAACAGTAAGTAAACAATTACTGGTGAAATATCTATAGCACCTAAATTTGGTAAATATTGTCTTACAAGTCTTAAGCTAGGTTCACATAGTCGAAAAAGCGCATTCATCATACTAAATATAAATCGATTGGAAGTATTGATAATATTAAAACTAATTAACCAAGTCATTATAATATAAATTAATAAAATAAATTGGTACAAATTTATGATTTGAATAATAAGCCCTAATAATGAATTCATGTATTTTGCACTTCGTAAAAATTTTTTTTATACTATTAATTAAATAAAAAAAGCGGCTTAAGCCGCTTTTTTTAAACAAAAACAATTAAATTACATAGAAATATCTCTACCGAACCACTGTTTAGTGATTTCTGCAGTAGTACCGTCGGCACTCATTTCAGCTATTGCTTTATTAAACATTTCTAAAATATCAGTGTCTTCTTTTCTAACAGCGCCACCAACACCATCTCCAAAAACTCCTCCAGAGAATTTTGGTCCTGTTAAAACTACATCAACACCACCATCTGAGTCCATAAAATCAATAAGAGATCCAACATCAGCAAGTATTGCATCGCATCGTCCTGCAGCTAAATCAAGATTATGATCATCAACTGCTTGGTAAAGTCTTACATCTACAGCTCCTGCCATATGTTTTTCTAAAAAGTTTTGATGAATTGTAGAAGATTGAACACAAACAGTCTTACCATTCATTGCAGCAATTAATTGACCTATAGCTGCCTGTTCTTTTCCACCTGCATTATTTAAATTTACTTTTTCTGATCCAACTGACAAATTTGCTAATCCACTACCTTTTAAGACAGCAAAACTTGCAGGGTCGGTCATATATCCATTAGTAAAGTTTACTTTTTCTTTTCTTTCTTCAGTAATTGACATACCAGCAATGATGATGTCATACTTACCATTAAGTAAAGCAGGGATAATACCATCCCAATCTTGAGTTACCCATTCACAGTCAGCACTCATTCTTTTGCACAGCTCATTACCAAAATCAATTTCAGCACCTTCAAGCTCGCCAGCAGAATTTAAATTATTCCAAGGTGGGTATGCACCTTCAGTTCCTATTCTTATTGTCTTAGCACTTGCAACTGTAGTTAAGCATAAAGCACTAAGAGCTATTAAAGATAATATAAATTTTTTCACAATTCCTCCTAATGACCTATACAGTTAATAGGTCTTAAAATTTTATTTTTATATGTTCGTTATAGTTAAAATTATAAAAAAGGAAATAAATAGTCAGCTTTTCTTAGTTTTTTTTGATTCTAAAAATTAGGAAAATCAAGGATATTGCTAAAATAACAAAAGGAAAGAACCATAAAAAATAATTTTTAATGTTCATTTGGGGCTCAAAGACTATGTATTCCCCATATCTTTGTACAAGAAATTTAATTATCTCTTTCTCAGTATGTCCACTTTCTAATTTTTGAACTATTATTTTTTTTATATCTTTTGAAAAGTCAGCATCTGAATCATAAATGCTTTGATTTTGGCAAGTCATACAACGTAATTTTGATGATATTTTTTTTAAATCTTTTTCAGAATATGCATTTGTAGAACCTGAGAACAGAAATATAAAAAAACAAATCAACAAAAATAAAAAATATTTTAGAAAATTTTCAGTTAAGTAAGGGATAAATATCATTTTCAATAATTTTTTTATCTAATGGGCCTAAGTGTTTATAGATAATTTTTCCGTTTTTATTAATTAAAAAAGTTTCTGGTAGTCCAAAAACTCCAAATTCTAAACCAATTAAACCTTGTTTATCATAACCCACAAAATCATAAGGGTTACCATCTTTTTTCAAATAATCTAATGCGTCATTTTTTGAATCTTTATAATCAACTCCAATTATAAATAAGTTAGGATACTCTTCTTTGATCGTAAAAAAAAGAGGGTGCTCAATTTTACAAGGAGCACACCAAGACGCAAAAAAATTAACTAAAATCAATTTATCATTAAGTTCAATATTTGTTAAAAATTTTTTTTCATCAAATAAATCTGGGATTTTTATTTTTGGTACATCTTCATTTAAAAGAGCGCTAGGAGGTTTTTTAGGATCTTTGTTTTGTAAGAGATAAAATAATAAAAAACTTGAAATAATTAAAGTTAATATAAATGGTATAATTAATATAATTTTCTTCATACTTTATACTTTTCGAATGCCCAAAAATCCTGACATAACCATTATTATAACTCCAATCCATATTAAGCTTACCAGAGGGTTTTGGTAAATTTTTACAGACCATATCTTATCTTTTTCATTACCGATGATAACATAAAAATCTTGAAACCAACTATGGTATATACCAGCTTCAGTGGTGATCATTTTTGAAACATTATAGTATCTTTTACTGGGTTTAATTTCAGCTATTTTTTTATTATCTTTATATAGTGAAAATACAGCTACTAATTCTTGGAAATTACTGTCTTGATTTGTTTCTAATTTTAACAATGTATATGAGTAATTATTAATTTGTTTTTTTTCATTTATCATAAATGTTTCACTAAATTCAGATTTATAAACACTCGATGTTGTAATTCCCAAAATTAATATTCCCACTCCAATATGAGCTAGTAATGCATTATTTTGACTAATAAAATTTCTTAATCCAAATTTTTTATAATTAAAATAAACAGACAACAAAGATGAAAATATAATTATCAAACCTAGTGAAATCCCTATAAAACCCCAAACATTAAAAGTATTTAAATAAACAATAATAAAAGATAATAAACTTAGAGCTATGAAAACAAAAATATAACTTTTATATTTCGGTAACTTATTATTCTGCCATGATAATGCTGGAGCAATACTCATTAGCAAAAAACCAGGAAGCAATATTGGGAGAGCAGTAGAGTTAAAATATGGAGCTCCAACTGATATTCTTTTATTTGTAATTACTTCAATTACAATTGGGTAAATTGTACCCAATAATATTGTTAAGCAAGCTATTATCATAACTATATTATTAAATACTAGTGCAGTAGACTTATTTATAAACAAAAGTTTTAATTTTTCTTCTGAATCATCAGTTTTAAAAATGAACAGTATAAAAGAAAATCCTGTAGAAACTAAAAATATGATTAAAATAAATATGCCTCGAGCAGAATCAGTTGCAAATGAATGTACGCTAGTTAAAATACCTGATCGTACTAAAAAGGTGCCAAAAATACTTAGTGAAAAACATAATATAGATAAAAAGACTATCCATCTAATCAGTAATTTTTCCTTTTTTGTTATCATTAATGAATGAACAAGTGCCAAACCAGCAATCCAGGGCATTAAGGAAACATTTTCAACAGGGTCCCAAAACCACCATCCCCCCCAACCTAATTCATAGTAGGCCCAATATGACCCCAAAGCTATTCCTCCAGTAAGCATTGACCAACAAAATAAAGTAAATTTTTTTGCAGTATTCATCCATTCATAATCTATTTGTTTAAATGTTAATCCAGCTAAAGCCAAACTCAGAATTAATGAAAAACCTACATAGCCAATATACAAAATAGGAGGATGTACCGCTAATGCGGGATCTTGTAAAATAGGGTTTAGACCCATTCCCTCTTCAAAATTAATTGAATTTATCAAAAATGGATTAGAAGTTAAAATAACAAACACTGCAAAAAGAAGAAAAAGACTAGTCTGAAAAGTTATAGTTAATTTTTTAATATTATCTTTTAAATTTTTATTGAATATAAAAAATAATGTATAGCCTGACATAATCAACAACCATAAAAGCATTGAGCCCTCATGGTTCCCCCATGTTCCAGTTATTTTATATAAAATTGGCTTATCAGAATGAGAGTTTTCAAAAACATTTTGATTTGAAAAATCAGAAACTACATAAGCATATATAAGTGTTAAAAAAGAAACTATAATAAAAAAAAACTTAAAAAAAACTAAATTATAATAAGTTCTACTTATTTGATTTTTGTTATTAAAAAAATATGAAAAAAATATTATTAATCCAATTAAAAAAGAAAATAATAAATTAGCAAATCCTACTAAAGATATCATTGGTAGCTTTTGTTCCAATATTTATTTTTTTCAAGCTGCTTTTTAATAGATGTAGGCATATAGTTTTCGTCATGTTTAGCAAAAACTCGTTCAGCTTTTATGTTGTCAATTTTTATTAATTTTCCTTGTACTACTACCCCTTGTTCTTCTCTAAATAAATCAGGCAATATACCTGTGTAACTAACCCTTACATAATTATTATTATCATGGATAATAAAAACATATTTATTATCTTCGATATTTTTTAATGAATCTTTTTTTACAATTCCTCCAATGCGAATTGTGTCATTAATTTGAGTTTTTGAATTCAGTAATTCTGAAGGGGTATAAAAAAAAATTAAATTTTTTTTTGAATTAAAGAGAATAAGAAAAATCGAAGCTGTTAAAAAAATCAACGATAAGAATATAAGTAATAATCTTTGAAATCTTAAGGACATTATTATTTTATTTAAGTTTTTTAAGTTTTAAATATGACTGGACTAAGAGCAGAAATAGCAAAATAAAGCTTATAAAATAAGCAAAGAAAATATACCAAAAATACATAAACCCTTTTAACAAAAAAATTATATAATGTAATAATACTTAGATGACCGATCGTCTCATCAAGATTATCTAAGTTTTCTCTTAAGTATCTCCGCTTTAATTCTAATAATACCAATTACTATAGCCAATAACATAAGTGCAATAGTCATAATAACCAGAGGCCTTAGCATACTAGGATCAATAGAAGGAGAAGATAACTTGCTTATACTAGCAGGTTGATGAAGTGTATTCCACCAATCCACAGAAAATTTAATTATTGGGAGGTTAATAGATCCTACTATTATTAAAACAGCAGTAATTTTTTCGGAAACATTAATATTTGTAATTGAGTTTTTAAGAAAGATTATGATTAAATATAAAAGAAATAAAATTGCTACAGAAGTTAATCTTGCGTCCCAAACCCACCAAGTTCCCCACATGGGCTTACCCCACAAAGAGCCAGTAACTATGCATATCAATGTAAATATTGCTCCTATAGGAGCGATGGCTGAATTAATTATAAAACTAAAATTAATTTTAAAAGCTAATCCTATAATACTATAAAGTGTCATTATTAAAAAAGTCAAAACTGCTATCCACGCAGCAGGAACATGAATATACATTATCCTAACAGTAGCGCCCTGTTGATAGTCGTTAGGAGATAAAAAAAAAGCAAATACTATCCCAATTAACAAAAATATAGCACTTAAACAAATTAATGGTTTGAAAACTAGGTCACTAAACTTAATAAAACGATTTGGATTAATTAAAAACTTCATATTATTTATTTTGTAATGATATTTTAATACATAATCCGCTAGCCCAAGGTGAAATTGCTAGAAAAAAAAACATAATTCCTAAAAGGATATTGATTTGCGCTTTTATAATCTCAATATTATTTGAAACATTTACAATATTAACTCCAAATATTATTACTGGAATACTAAATATCATAATAATAAGCCCTCCTATTGAAAAATTTTTTTTATTTAATAAATTCATTGATCCTGATATTGCAGATATACACGTAATAATAACAGAACCTATTAAAAAACTTAAATAAACTATTTTTAAATTGTCAAATTGCATTTCTAATAAAAGAAAAGCTATAGGGAGAATTATAAAAAAAGGAGCTTGAAGAAACATCCATATCGTTAACATTTTAATAAGTGCTATGATTTCATAGGAAAGCCCACTCATATGAATTATTATCAAGCTATTGTCATCAAAATCATTCTGAAAAAATTTTTTTATTGAAAGAGTATTGCTTAATAATATTATTGTCCAAATAATACCCACACCAATTTGGTTAAACAATTCTTTATTTGAACCTACTGCAAAAACAAAAATTATAATACTAAGTATAAAAAATAAAAATATACTTAATATATGAAAGAAACTTCTATAATGTATTTTAGACTCTCTTAAAAAAACTCCCAAAATTGAATTGAAGCTACTCATTGATTTCCAAATTTACAGTATTAATATTAGGAATAGTTGGTAATGTATGGGAAGTAAAAATCACCATACCACTTAAATCTAGGTGATTAGTTATTGTTTGAATAATTATTTCAACAGATTTTAAATCTAGACCTATAAAAGGCTCATCTAGAACCCAAAGTTTTTTTTGTTCAATAATTAACCTAATTAGTTCTAGTTTTTTAATTTCTCCAAAAGATAGATGAATAGTAGAAGTATTTTTATATTCTAACAATCCTAAAACTTCTAATATTGATTCTATTTCATTAATCTTAATTTGTGATGAAAAAATTTTCTTCCAAAAAATTATATTTTCATAGACTGTTAAATTTTCATTAGAAGTATTTTGATCCAAAATAAAAGTTATATTTTTACAATAATCATAATGATTTTTTTTTATATTTTTCCCATTCCAAAAAATTTCACCATCATCTGGATTTAAAATCTTACATATAATTTTTAATAATGTTGTTTTACCAACACCATTATTCCCAGTTAGATGAATTATTCCTTTGGGAGGTAAAGATAAATTTACATCTTTTAAAATGGCTTTACTTTGACGACTGAAATAAATATTATTAACGAGAAGCATTTCTTTGATCCATAATCTCTTTATTAGCCTTAGACAACAATAAAAAACGGGGCCTTAAGACCCCGTTATTTGAGATAAAATCTCTATTTTTAAGAAAAAGAAAACTTAAATTAAGCTTTCTATTAAAAAAGAAACTATCTTCTTCTTTTCTTAGCTGCTTTTTTCTTTTTTTTCTTAGCTGCTTTTTTCTTTTTCTTAGGTGCAGCTTTTTTCTTTTTCTTAGGTGCAGCTTTTTTCTTTTTCTTAGCTGCCTTTTTTCTCTTAGGTGCAGCTTTTCTTTTTCTTGGTGCAGCTTTTCTTTTCTTAGCTGCCTTCTTTTTCTTCTTTGCCATTTGATGCTCCTTGTGTTGGGTTAAGTGGAGGAACCTCCCTCCATCATCACTTAAAAAAAGTGATAAACATAAAAGGCTATCTTTTTTTCCCAAAACTTACGGAAAATGTCAACGATATAGTAGATTTTAAAAATTAATCTAAAAAATATCAATTTTAAATTTAATTATATATTTTTTAGTACTAATTTTTTTAAAAAAAGTTTTTTTTATCAAATAGTACAAATTTTTCGCAGAAATCTTATATTTTATTCACTTTTATATATACTTTATCTCTTTGACATAATATTTATATTAAAAAAGAAAATGAATTTAATTTTCTTTAATTAACATGAAATCTAAAAATACTTTTAAAACTCGCTCAATATTGGAAATAAATGGACAAAAATACGTTTATTTTGACCTTAATATTCTCGCAAATTATTTTGACTTTAATCTAAATAATATTCCAAATAGTATAAAAATTTTATTAGAAAATTTAATTAGAAATGAAGATGGAAAGTCGATAAATCATGAGATGATATCATCTTTTTGTACCAAAATAGAAAAGAAAGAATCATTTTCTGAAATTGCATTTTTTCCAACAAGAGTTTTAATGCAAGATTTTACTGGAGTGCCAGCCATAGCAGACTTAGCTGCAATGAGAGATGCACTTAAGTTAAAGAATGTTGATCCAAAGAATATTAATCCTCTTTCAAGAGTAGATCTAGTTATAGATCATTCAGTCATGGTTGATAAATTTGGCACTTCTTCAGCTTTAGAAGAAAATGTAAAGATTGAGTTTCAGCGTAATCAAGAAAGATATGAATTTTTAAAATGGGGTCAAGAATCTTTTAATAATTTTTTCTTGGTTCCTCCTGGGGCTGGTATTTGTCATCAGGTTAATTTAGAAAATATTGCTAAAACCGTATGGTTAAATAAATTTGATAATAATCAGTATATCTATCCAGACTCTGTTGTTGGAACAGATAGCCATACAACTATGGTAAACTCTTTATCAGTTTTGGGTTGGGGAGTAGGTGGCATAGAAGCTGAAGCGGCTATGCTAGGACAACCTATATCTATGAACATACCAAAAGTTTTAGGTTTTAATATAACTGGCTCTTTAAGAGAAGGAATAACAGCAACAGATTTGGTCCTTACTATTACTGAAAAATTACGCAAGCATGGAGTTGTAGGAAAGTTTGTTGAATTTTATGGTAGTGGTTTAGATAGCTTGTCATTGGCAGACAGAGCAACAATTTCCAATATGGCTCCCGAATATGGAGCTACATGTGGATTTTTTCCAACAGATCAAGAAACTATCAAATATCTTCATATGACAGGTAAAGATAAAAATCATTTAGATATAGTTAAGGCTTATACAAAAAAACAAAAACTTTGGTATGATAAGAATATCGAACAAAATTTTGATGAGTCAATAAATTTTAATTTAGATAAAGTTGAAGCTGTGGTAGCAGGACCAAAAAGACCACAAGATAAAATTTTATTAAAAGATATTTCTAAATCATTCTCTACTTTTGCAAAAAAAAATACAAAATTAATTAGAAAAAAAAATGAAATACAATCTGGCGATATAGTTATTGCAGCAATTACTAGTTGTACTAATACCTCTAATCCAAGTGTCATGGTTGCAGCAGGACTTGTTGCCAAGAAAGCCGTTGAACTTGGATTAAAAGTAAAGCCTTGGGTGAAAACAAGTTTGGCGCCTGGAAGCAAAGTAGTAAGTGATTATTTAGAAAAATCTAAGCTTTCTGAGTTTTTAAATAAAATAGGTTTTAACTTGGTTGGATATGGTTGCACAACATGTATAGGAAACTCTGGGCCTTTAGATAAACGGATTTCTAAAGAAATTAAAAATAACCAATTATCAGTTTGTTCAGTCTTATCAGGAAATAGAAATTTTGAAGGTAGAGTACATCAAGAAATAAAAGCAAATTATCTTGCTTCACCCCCTTTGGTCGTTGCTTTTGCTTTAGTAGGAAATGTGAATATTGATATAGTTAATGATCCAATAGGAATTGGTGGAAGTGGAAACAAGATATATTTGAAGGATATTTGGCCTACTTCGAAAGAAATAGAAAATATTGTAAGATCAAGCCTATCCCCTGATGTTTTTTTATCAAGATATAATGAAATATATAAAGGAGATAATAATTGGAATTCTATTAAAACTATTTCTCAAGATACTTTTAAATGGAGAGAAACAAGCACCTATATTAAACATCCTCCTTTTTTTACAAATAATTCTAATAATACAAAAGAAGATATAAATGATGCAAGAATACTAGCTCTTTTAGGAGACACAGTAACCACAGATCATATTTCTCCAGCTGGTGCAATAAAAGAAAAAAGCCCCGCTGGTGAATATCTTTCCATGAGACAAATATCTAAAGAAAATTTTAATTCATACGGATCTAGAAGAGGAAATCACGAAATAATGATGAGGGGCACTTTCGCAAATATAAGAATAAGAAATGAAATTAACAAGAATATAGAAGGAGGGATAACATATTGTTATATTAATAATAAGCATATGCCAATTTACGATGCTGCGATGGAATACGCCAAACATTCTATTCCTCTAGTTGTACTAGCTGGCAAAGAGTATGGCACCGGCTCTTCTCGTGACTGGGCGGCTAAAGGAACTAAGCTTTTAGGGATTAGAGCTATTATAGCTGAGTCATTTGAAAGAATTCACAGATCTAACTTAATAGGAATGGGAGTAATACCATTTGAATTTACAGAAGGCCAAAACCGAATAAATTTGTCAATCAAGGGAGATGAAAAAATTTCTATTTTGGGAATAAATCAAATTGCCCCAAACAAAATAATTGAGTGTACTATATCAAGAAAAGATTTTTTTAAAAAAATAAATTTAAGATGCAGAATAGATACTACAAAAGAACTAGAATATTTTAAAGCTGGAGGCATTTTGCAATTCGTTCTTAACTCAATTATTGCCAAAGCTTCTTAAAAAATTTTCTGTGCAAGATCGAGACAATAATTTAACAGCAATTCTTGGGCCAACCAATACCGGCAAAACTTACGCTGCATTTGAGCGTCTTATCTCATATAAATCTGGAATTTTTGGTTTTCCTCTAAGATTATTAGCAAGAGAAAATTATGATAAAGCTTTATCAAAATTAGGTTCTAAAAATGTGGCTTTAATAACAGGTGAAGAAAAAATTTTTCCAAAAACAGCTAAATATTTTTTTTGTACAGTTGAGTCAATGCCATTAAATATTGATGTCGAATGTATAGCAATAGATGAAGTACAACTAGCATCTGATTATGAAAGAGGACATATTTTTACTGACCGTTTGCTTAATATGCGTGGAGAGCATGAAACTATTTTTTTGGGCTCATCAACTATTGAAAGAATACTAATAAATTTATTTCCAAAAATTAATATTAAAAAAAGAGAAAGATTTTCTAAATTAACTTTTGAAAATAAAAGAAACTTGTCCAAACTTAATCCTCGTTCAGCAATTATTGCTTTTAATATTAATTCAATTTATGAAATTGCTGAATCTTTAAGAGCCCACAAAGGTGGAGCGGCTGTTGTTTTAGGCTCTTTAAGTCCGAGGACACGTAATTCACAAGTTGAAATTTATGAAGACAAAAAAGTAGATTTTTTAGTAGCGACTGATGCTATTGGTATGGGACTTAATCTAAATATCGAGCATGTATCTTTTTCTTCATTCCAAAAATTTGATGGAAGATATAATCGTGATTTATATCCTGCAGAATTGGGTCAAATAGCAGGAAGAGCAGGAAGACATTTAAATGATGGGACATTTGGATGCTTAAATACTGCGGGCAACTTAGATCCAATGATTATCAAGTCAATAGAAGACAGTAAGTTTGATTCAATAAAAAAAATTTATTGGAGAAATTCAAAAATTGATTTTGAATCTGTTGACTCAGTTATTAATTCTTTCAAAAAATTTCCTATAAAAAATTTTTTTATACATAAAAAAAATGCAGAAGATGAAATTAATTTTAGAGAACTTTCTCAGGACAAAGAAATTAAACCATTTTTAAATAATTTTTATTCTATTAGTTTGCTTTGGGATGTGTGCCAAATTCCTGATTTTCAAAAAATTTTTAAGGATTCATATTTAGATTTATTAAAGAGTATTTTTTTAGAATTGATTAATAATGATGGAGTAATAAATGATAATTGGTTGAGAGAAAAAATACTTAAATTAGAAAATTATTCAGGTGGGATAGAGGAACTATCAATCAAAATTTCTAATATAAGAACTTGGACCTATATATCCAATCAAACAAAGTGGATAAAAGAATATGAATTTTGGCAAAGCAAGACCAAGGAAATAGAAGATAATTTGTCAGATAATTTGCATGAATCTCTTACTAAAAGATTTGTTGATTTTTCAGCTAGTTTTTTTGTTAATAACAAAAAACTTGGCGAAGATATAAAAGTTGAAGTTGATAATAATAAGAATATTATATTAAATGGACAAAATTATGGATATATTAATGGTTTTAATTTAGAATTAAAAGTAACTAAATCTGAGTCTTTATTTTCTCTAATACATGTAAAAAAATCAATACGAACAATGATAGAAGAAAAAATTAATAATTTTTTAAAAGCTCCCTTAATAGCAATTAATCTAGGAAATATTTATGAATTTCCAATTAGTAATGAGGTTAAAATTTATTGGGGTGATGAGCCTATAGGTAGATTGATTAAAGGAAATAAAATATTTGCCCCAAAGGCTGAATGCTTAAATTCAGAATTATTAGAATCTGATAAGAAATTGGCTATAACAACTAAATTACAAAAGTGGGTTGATGATAAAATAGCCAATACTTTAAAATCTCTCGTTGAGGAGATTGATGCTAATATCTCTTCAGAAGCAAGAGCAATTGTTTATAATGTTTTTGATTCCCTTGGAACGATGACAATATATGAGCATTTTGATAGTTTAAAAAAGTTGTCTGAAGGGGATAAGTCAAGTTTATCAAAAACAGGGATTAGAGTTGGAACTAAATTTTTTTTTATGCCACATTTGTTAAAAAAATCACCAATGGAATTAAATGCTTTACTTTGGAAAGTGTATTATGAATCTCAAGAAGAAAATTTATATCCACTACCAAATGACGGAAGAGTATCTTTTCTTTGTAATTTTGCTATGCCAGAGTCTTATTGGTTTGCAATAGGTTACATTAATTTAAATGGTTTTTTAATAAGAACAGACGTTTTTGAAAGAATTTTTTTTATAGCTAGGCAAAAAGCTAAATACGGACCCTTTTTAGAATCTTCTGAATTAATGAATCCAGTTGGATGTAATTCTGACCAGCTTAAAAATATCTTAAATTATTGTGGATTTGAAAGTATTGCTGTTTCTGAGAATAAAAAATTATTTTTTTATAAATCAAATAAAAAAGAAATATTAAAAAAATCTAATAAAAAAATAAAGCTACATAAGAAAAAAATTAAAAAAACTAATATTAATTTAAAAAAGAATACTTCAAACAAGGAAAGAAAAGATAATAAAAAAGACCCCAATTCTCCTTTTGCAGTTTTAGAAAAATTACTTTAATGAACCTTTTTAACCAAACAAATTTAAATTGATAAACTCACTTAAAAATTTTTTTATAAGATCTAAAGAAAATATAGAATCAGAAATTTCTGATTTGAATATATTGTGTGGACTTATGATTGAGGCTGCCAATATTGATGGAACTATTGATCAAAAGGAAATTGACAAAATATCTACTTTCTTAGTGGACTTATTGGAAGAAAAGAAAGAAGATGTTCAAAGAGAAATAGATAAATGTATAAATGATCTTAATAATCATAAATCTTTACATTTTTTTACTTCTAAAATTAATAAAATCTATTCTGATGAAAATAAAATAGAATTAATAGAAATTTTATGGGAAATTATTCTTGCTGATGGAAAAGTTCATGATTATGAATCTAATCTTATTAGAAGACTCGCAGGGTTATTATATTTAAATGATTATGAATGTGGAAAAGCTAAGAAAAAAGTTTTATTAAAAATGGGAATTAATGAATAGGTTTTAATCTTGACATACGTAGTTGATGAAAATTGTATTAAATGCAAGCATATGGACTGTGTAGAAGTATGCCCAGTGGATTGTTTTTACGAAGGTGAAAATATGCTTGTGATTCATCCTGATGAGTGTATTGACTGTGGAGTGTGTGAACCAGAATGTCCTATAGATGCCATACATCCAGATACGGAAGAAAATATGGAAAAATGGGCAGAAATTAACCGAACTTACTCTGAAAAATGGCCAGTAATTACTGAAAAAAAAGATCCTCCAAAAGATGCTAAAGAATGGGAAGGCGTAAAGAATAAATTTGAAGAACATTTTAGTGAAAAACCAGGAGAATAAATGAAATCTAAGAAAAATAAGGAATTTAAAATTGGAGAAATTGTAGTTTACCCTAAGCATGGAGTTGGAGAAATAATTAAAATAGAGTCCATGGAAGTTTCTAGCATAAAAACAAAATTTTATGTTGTTAAAATGGAGCAGGGCAAACTAACAATTCGTGTTCCTTTAGATAAACAAAATGAAGTTGGATTAAGAAAAATTTCATCTAAAAAAATTATAGAAGAAGTATTTAATATTTTAAAATTGAAACCTAAAATACGCAGAATTATGTGGAGTAGGCGCGCGCAAGAATATGATACTAAAATATTTTCAGGAGATCCAATAAAAATAGGAGAGGTAGTAAGGGATTTATTCCGTAAAAGTAGTCAACCAGAGCAATCATATAGTGAAAGACAAATGTTCCAAGTTGCTTTAGAGCGATTAGCAAGAGAGGTTGCTGCAGTAGAGAAGACTGACTATTTTCAAGCTACTGAAAAAATAGAAACAACATTGTACAATAAGTAATTAGTGAAAAAAAAAACAAATTTTATTGAAATTACAAAATCAAAAAAAATTTGGGCTATAGGCTCTATACATTCTAGAAATACTGCTTTTGAGTCTATCAAAAAATACTTATTAAAAAAATTTGAAAAAAATGATGCATTAGTTTTTTTAGGAAATATTATAGGTCTAGGAACAGAGGCTAAAAAAACATTAAGCAGTGTTTTGGATCTTAGAAACGATCTTATGTCTAAGTTTTATTTAGATCCTGAGAAAATTATTTTTTTGCGAGGAGCACAAGAAGAAATGTTTCTAAAATTACTTCAATTGCAAACTGCTCCCAATCCAAATGATATTGTTAAATGGATGTTTGAACATGGTGTAGACGCTACAATTAAATCATATGGATTTAATAGAGAAGAATTATTACAAATTTCTACCCAAGGTACCATGCCTATAAGCAAGTGGACTGCAAGATTAAACTCTTCTATTCTATCTCAGCCTGGGCATAATCAATATTTTATTAATTTAAAACATGCAGCTTATACAAGTACAAAAAAAATTTTATTTTTAAATAGAGGCGTTGATATTTCTCGCCCTCTATCAGCTCAGAGTGACTGTTTTTGGTGGGGTTATCAAAATTTTTCCAATTTAAATAATCCCTACAATACCTTTATTAGAATTGTAAGAGGCTATAAATCTTCTAATACTGAAGAAATAAAAGATGTTAATAAAAGAATTGTTTGTTCATTGTTTAATCAACCTCTAGATAATCCTAACATTTTAGCAGGAATTTTTAATGATTCTGGTAAAATTCTTGATATATTTGAATCACATTAATTTTTTATTAAACACCATATTGTTATTAAGATATGGATTAATTAATTTAGCAATTTTCAATTGATAGAATTAAAAATTGTTTTAGTATAAAAAAATAAATGTTTAAAAAATTATTAACTATTCTAATATTGTTTTTATTCCCTAAAATTGTTTATGCTGGGGGTTATGATATTTTTGGTTTTGGTTTATATGATATAAAGTTTGATGGTAGCCAAACTAACGAAGCAGCAGATATAAGATATGAAAGAAGATTTGATAATGCTGTAGTTGAAATAGGTCCTGAAAGTGAAAATTTTTTTTACCTTAAACCATTCGTTGGATTAGAAACCACATCAGACTCCGCAGTATATTTATTGGGTGGAATTTATTTAGAAGATAACCTGGGTACACTATTTGTAGGTGATGATTCTAATTTTATATTTACTCCTAGTTTCGGAGTAGGATTTTATGATGATGGTGATGGGAAACAGCTTGGGAATGATATTCAATTTAGAACCACTTTTGAATTTAGTTATGAATTATCAAATAAAAATAGAATAGGCATATCTTTTGGACATATTTCTAATGCAAACTTAGGTGATAAAAATCCTGGAGCTGAAATATTATCACTTTCTTATCAAATTCCATTTGATTAAATTAATATTTCTTTTTTCTGTTTAATAAATTGTAAAAACAATGATTCCAATTCATCTAATTTATGATTTTTCATATTTTCATGAATATCAGTTTTAAATTTTTTACTATTAGGTATTCCAAAAAAAATCTGTAAAATTGGGCTCAATAATCTAAATATTGATTCAGTATTAATTTTTGGTCTAATATAATTAAAGTATTCATTAATTATTTTTTCATTTATTGCCTTCTTTTCTGAATAGTTAAAAAAAATTTTATCAATCTTAGATAAACAAAAAGGATTGTTTTGAATTAATCTTCCAACCATTACCCCATCGTATTCATTAGAAAGCTTATAAGCATTTTCTAAATTTTTTATTCCTCCATTAAGAATAAATTGGATTTTTGGATGTTCCGCCTTAATTTTTTTTATAAAATCATAATTTAAAGGTGGAATGTTTCTATTGCCTTTAGGACTTAACCCATTTAGAATTGCATTACGAGCATGCACGTATACTATTGAAATATCACTTTTAATAATTTCATTTATAAAGTCTGAAAAAAAATCATAGTTAAATTCTTTTCCAATTCCAATACGACATTTAACAGAAACTTCAATATCTGCCGCATTTTTCATTTGTTCTAAACAATTTCTGACTAAGGATTTTTTTTTCATTAAACAGGCACCAAAACTTCCTTTTTGTACTGCCTTACTTGGGCAACCTACATTTAAATTTATTTCATCATAATTATAAGATTTAGCAATTTTGGAGCATTTTTTTAAATCATCAATTTCAGAACCTCCAACTTGTAAAGCAATAGGGTTATTAGAATCATTTTCTATAATTAAATCTCTATTTTTAGAATGTATCATTGTTTTTGTTGCTATCATTTCAGTAAATAAAAATGCTTCAGAAGAAAGCATACGATAAAGTCTACGAGCGTGAGGTGTAGTGTATCCCATCATTGGAGCTACACAAAAAATTCTTTTTTTTGATTTATTATTCATCAATTGCTATTAAACTACTTATAAACATTTTTTTTATTAGGAAATTTTTTTTGAATAACATCCAAACAATATTTTTTTACAGATTTATTAATTTCTGATTCAAAATTGGCATATGATTTAACAAACTTAGGTTTTTTTTCTGAGCTTGATATTCCTAATATGTCATCTATTACCAAAATTTGACCATCACAATCTTTAGAAGCACCTATACCAATAGTTGGAATTTTTAATTTTTTTGATATCTCTCTAGCTAGAGTTTCTTGCATACACTCAAGAACAATCAAACATGATCCAGCTTTTTCAAGATTTAAAGCTAATTTGATAATTTCCTCTTTTTCATTTGGTAGCTTACCTACTGTACGTATTTTATTAAAATTTTTGTATTTTTGAGGGGTTACACCAATATGAGATACTACTTTGATTTTGTTTTTGGTTAAATATTTTACTATTCCTATATTATTTTCATCACTTTCTATTTTGACTGATTGGCATTTAGTATAATTAATTATATTCTTAGCATTTGTTAACGCCTCTTTATTGTTATTATAAGTATTGAATGGCATATCAATAATTGTATATGATTTTTTACAGTACTGAGAAACAGCTCGACCATGCTCCTTCATCATTTCCAACGAAACTTTTTGGGTATTTTTCATCCCATAAATCGTTGAACCTAGAGAGTCACCTACCAAAACAATATCTACATAATTATCAATGATTTTAGCAACAGAAGAAGTATAAGCAGTCAAACATGTAATTTTCTTCCTGCCCTTTTGTCTTTGTATAGCTTTAATTGTTTTTTTAGTCATAAGCAATTTTCAAAATATTATATTTATAAACGAATTTTAAAAAATATTAATTACTATTAATAAGTAAATTAATCTCTTTTTCTATTTGTTTAAAGGGGTCACCCCAATCATTTAGTTTTGATTGTCTAAATAATTTCATTGAAGGATACCATGGGGTTATTTTTTTATCTGACATCCATCGCCAATCAGGAATGAATTGTAGAAGCACCCAAACCTTACAACCCATTGATCCTGCTAAATGTGCTATTGATGTATCTACAGTAATTATTAAATCTAATTTAGTCATCAATACTGCTGTATCTAAAAAGGCCGCTTCTTTATCTAAATCAGTACCAAAATTAATTACTTTTATTTCTTCAGAATTTGAGTGTAACTGTTCTGCCCCATCATTTTTTTGTAAGCTAAATAATTTAACATTTTTTATTTTGGAAATATTTTTAAAATATTTTATTGAAAACGATCTTCCTTCATCTTTTGAATATGAACTGCCTTGCCAACATATTCCAATATTAAAATTATCCTTGTTTAATTTATTTTTCCAAATTTTTTTTTTGATATTGGGCTTTTTAATATAGGGAATATTTTGAGGAATATTATTAATGTTTGTTTTAAAGGCATTAGGCAAACTAAGTAGAGGGCAGTGGCAATCAAAAAAGGGTAATTTTTCTCCTTTTCGAACTATAGCAAAATTTCCTTTTAAGTATTTCATTAATTTTATAAGTGAGTCTTCAACTTCAAATATTATTTTAGCACCTAATTTTTCTACTAGCTCAATATATCTTGAAAACTGTATACTATCCCCTAACCCTTGCTCAGTATGAATTAAAATTATTTTTTTGTTTATGTTAAAATCTCCTAACCACAAGGGTTTAGAAAAGCTTCTTTTTTCAGATGAAAAATCATTTTTTTTCCATCTCCATTCATAGTATTTCCAACCTTCATCTAAATCTCCTTTAAGCAAAAGGGTAATTGCTTTATTCCAATTCGGCTCTACTTCATTTGAATTAATTTCAATTGCTTTATTATAATTTGTAATTGCTTCATCTAGTTTTTTTAAGTTTTTAAGAGAGTTACCTTTGTTTATGTAGGCACCAAATAAATTAGAATTAATTTCTAGAGCTTTATCATAGTTAATTATTGATTCTTCAAAATTTTGTAATTTTTGTAAAGCATTTCCTTTGTTGTAGTATGCATCTACTAATTTAGGATTTAAGGATATTGCTCTATCATAATTATTAATTGCTTTTTTAAACTCATTTAATTCAAAATGTGCATTGCCTTTATTACAATATAAACCTGCATGATTATCTTGAATATTAATAGCTTTATTAAAATATTTTAAACCTTCACTAAATTTTTCATATTGGCAGCAAAGTATCCCAAGTAAGTTGTGAGCTTCAAAATTATTTATATCTATATCAATGATTTTTTTATAAAATTTTTCAGCCTTTAAATTTTCATTTTTATTTTGGCAATCTTTAGCCTTTTCTAATAATTCTCTTATTGTATTATTCATTCTTTAAAAAAATCACCAAGCTTAATATTTTTTTATAAAATTATTTTAGCATTTTATTGAAGTTTAAAAACTAATAATTCAACAATAATTTGCATCCTCAACATAATTAAAGTAAAAATTACTATAGTTTTTATAATGTAGTTTATTGTATATAGAAAATGATCAAAATAAATCTAGGTTCTGGTGATAAAAGAATAGATGGATATGCTAATTTAGATAAGTTTGACACCTTTAATCCAGAGTATGTTCATGATTTAGAAACCTTTCCTTATCCTTTCAAAGATAACGAAGTATCTAATATTATGCTGTCTCATGTTCTAGAGCATATTGGACAAAATCCAGACATTTTTAATCATATAATGAAAGAATTATATAGAATTTGTTGTCATGAAGCTGAAATAGATATTATAGTTCCACATCCAAGACATGATAATTATTTATCTGATCCCACCCATGTAAGACCTATTACTGCTTTAGGATTAGAACTTTATGATTTAGAAAGTAATGCTCGCTGGATAAAAATTAATGCCGCGAATACCCCTTTAGCTATGATTCATAAGGTAAATTTTAAAATTATAAATACAGTACATTTTTTAGAAGAAAATTATGATAATTTATATAAAAAAAATAAAATTTCAAAAGAAGACTTAGAATATCATATCAGACATTATAATAATGTTATAAAACAAACTCATTATAAGCTTAAAGTAATAAAAGAAAATGGTTAAAGAAAGTGACAATCGTGATCTGAGTTTTTTGCCTATACAAAACTCTTCTCCAAAATTATTATCATTTGAAGATATTGAGAATTATAATTCTAGTGGTTTCATTTCACCTTTTAATGCCTTTTCTAAGAAAGAAATAAATGAGGTAAGAAAATCTGTAGATAACTTATTTCATAAACTTCAATCATATAAAGATGGTAGAGATAGTTATTCAATAAATTGCTATCAACATAAGTCAAAATCAATTTGGAAAATTATCAATAATACCAAAATATTAAATCACGTTGAGGATTTGATTGGTCCCAATATTATTTGTTGGGCGTCACATTTTTTTAATAAGCTTCCAAATGATAATAGGCCAGTTCCTTATCATCAAGATGCGAGTTATTGGTTAATGTCTCCGGCAAGAACAGTTACTGTTTGGTTGGCTATAGATGATACTGATTTAGAAAATGCTCCGATGGAGTTTCTCCCTGGTTCACATAAAGTAGGCCCATTACCGTGGAAAGTTACAGATAAAAAAAATCCTGTATTGAATCAAGAAATTACTGGTATTGAAAAATTTGGCAATCCTTATTTAAATGTTCTTAAAGCTGGAGATTTTTCTTTACATGCTGATATGATTGCACATGGATCACTTCCAAATTTGTCTCATAGAAGAAGATGTGGCTTAACAATTAGATATTGTAATCCTGAATCAACAAACCCGCTACATCCCATGTATGCGGAAAAGGCTATACTTTGTAGAGGAATTAAACCAACTGGGAAGTGGAGTTCATGTAATATAAATATGCCTTTAGAAGATGATCTTGCAATTATAGAATCTAATCCAATAGTAGAATTGCCTAACCCACAATCTTTCCACTAAATTCTTTTTATGTCTCTCCAGGTCAAAAAACTTCATAAAAAATTTGGTGCAGAAATAATAAATTTTGATTTGTCAAAAAGTTTAAATAACAAATATTTCAAAGAAATTTTAAAAAATTTTAATGAATATGGAATTTTGCTTTTCAGGAATCAAAATCTATCTATTAAAAATCAAGTAATATTTGGAAGAAAATTTGGAAAAGTTTTAATTCATGCTGTCAATCAGAATCACGCCAAAGAACACCCAGAAATTTATGTATTAAGTAACTTAGACAACAAAGGACAACCATCAGGAAAGCATCCTGATCAAGGTTCTTTATATTGGCATACTGATGGCTCATGGCGTAAAAATACTGGGCAAGCAACTATAATGGTTGCAGATATAATTCCTTCAAAAGGTGGAGAAACCCATTTTTGTTGTATGGAAAATGCATATGATTCTTTAGGCGATAGCAATAAACAAAAAATAATTAATCTATTTGCTTATCACAATTTAGATTTTTCTAGAAATAGAAGACATGGCCATGATCCTTTATCCAAAAAACAAAAAAATAATGCCCCACCTGTAATACATCCAGTTGTAAGAACTCATCCTAGCACTAAGAGAAAAAGCCTATTTCTTGGAGATCATGCAGAATATATTGAAGGTATGGATTATTCAAAAGGGAGAAATTTTATTGAGCAATTAAACAAATTAGCAACCAAAACACAATTTATTTATAAGCATAAGTACAAAGAAGGTGATGTGTTGGTGTGGGATAATCGTAGATTACTCCATAAAGGCACAAAATATGATACTGCTAAAGAGAAAAGAGTTATGCGAAGAACTACAATTATTGGAGAAGCACCTTAATAAAAGTAAAATTATCAATTCAAAAAAGTTTAAAAATGATATTTCTATGAATTTTACACTCAATTTTTGGTAAAAAAAGTATTGTATTCTTTACTTTTCGTTTATCATCATTTTTAATTAGTCTTATTTAATAACATTATATGAAAAATATCTTTTTAGCTTTTTTTTTATTTCTTTTTTTGCCATCGGCAAGTTTTGCTTTTTCTAAAAAAGAAGCAATTTACCAAGATGGTAGTCAATTACATGAATGGTCAATTAAAGCAGGCTATCATATATCTTGGATGGAATGTGCAACAGGAGGTAATGGATCAAAAGTTGCAAAAACTATTAAACAAGAAGTTGCCAAACTTTCTTGGCCAGACTTTAAGGTTTTAAATGTTGGCATAAACCTTAGCAGTAGTAATCCTCCTAAGTTTGTTGGTTTTTTTTGTAACTCAGGTGTTAATAAATTTGACATGGTTGAGGCTAAACTAAAAAATTATGTTACAGAATTAAAACTACTTGTTTTGACAGATGGTAGTCAAACAACAGAAACCTCTAAAACTAACTCAGATGACAGCGGAATAATAGAAATAGCAGGCTCTTCCTATCCTTATTCAAGCAAAACACCTCTAATGGCTAAAGAATCTAAATATGCAGGTGAGGATCATGAGTGGCTAAGATTATGTGGAGGTGAGGCAGCTGAGAATGCAAGAGAGGTTGAAAAAAAAGTAAAACAACTATCTACTCCTGATTATAAAATATATCAAAAAGCAAAAAACAGAGAAAGGTCAAAAAATTATTCTCATTCTACTGGGTGTACTGATAATGTTGGATGGGTTATTAGAGAAAATAATAATTTCATTAAGGCTCTTAAACGTAAAGTAGATAAAAAGCTCGGTCTTGTTAAAGAAAAAACTAGTGGGAAAGATGAAGTCGTACCAAAAATTGAAGCAAATAAAAAGTTTTTGTGGTGTTTAGATATTTCTGAGGAAAGGGGGTTTATCTATGTAAAATCATCTGTTTTAAAATCTTGCTATGAAAATCAAATAGAAATTACCAGAGCTCAATATAATAATTTAATAGCTAATAAAATAACAGCACAAGAAATAATTGATAGTCAAGATGACTCAACAGACCCAACACTATTAGATTTGAAAAAATTTGCTAATAGAAATTGTGATAATGTTCCAGCAGTTAATACTAATAAGGGCATCAAATGTTCAAATCAATTAGATGGAGCTACAATAATTAAACAAACTGAAACAGATTCAAAGCAAGTATTCGAGGATCAATCTGAAAATAACAAAGAACTTCAAGAGGCCCAACACTATATTAATGATCTTTTGAATTACATCAAAATAAACCCTAGCACTTTTGATATTATTGAAATCACTAAATTTATGATTGGTAATAAAAATATTTTGAATGGTAGTTGGACTGATTTAGAACAGGAAGGCTTTAAGCTATTTAAAAATTATACTGAAGCTTCAAAGGATTTTTTAGATTTTCATAATAAACAAAATAATCTTCGTGAAGAAGAAGCAGCAAATAATTTGGTTACAGCTGAGAATGAATTAAAAAAACTCATTAATTATTTTACATACTTTTTACAAAATAATTTAACCTCTGTTTTAGCACCTGATATTCTAGCAAATATTGATCTCGCTAGAGATACATTGTCTTCAAAAGAAATAAATAAGTTAAATAGTATAATTGAGACATTAAATACTTTTATAAACGATAAAAATCTTATTTCTGATTACCAAGAATTTCAAAATGAGCAAATAGATGAAGTAGTTACTAAAAAAGAAACCAAAAAAGAAACCAAGAAAGTAGAAAAGAAAATTAATAATAATCTTATTACTTTAAAAGAAGACTTTAAAAGAGCGCAAAGTGCTCTTAATAAACTAGGATTTTATGAAGGTGTAATTGATGGTCTTTTTGGAAGAGTTTCTCTTAAAGCTCTTAATGCATGGCAAGAAAAAACAGGCTTAACCATTACTACAACTATTTCATTTGATCTACTAACTACTCTAGAAAATGCAGCAAATGATTTTGATCAAGTAATTGTTAAACAAGAAATTATTGAAGATATAGAAAAAACTGAAGCTGGTATCTTCAATGCAGAACAACAAGCAGCTCAACATTTTCTGAATGATTTTTTAATTTTTATTAAGGATAATCCTACATCTTTTGATATCATTGAAATTACAGAATTAATTTCTGTTAATAAAAGTATTTTAGAAGGTCAATGGAATGAAGTTCAACAGAAAGATTTTATACAGTTTAAAAATTATGTTTCCATTTCAGATGAATTTTTAAAATTTCATTCAAAGCAAAATGATCAACGTCAAAAGGATATTTTAAATAAGATTGCTACTCAAAACACAAAGTTAAAAAATATAATTTCTTATTTAAAATTTTATTTACAGAATAATATTACTTCGGATATTGCAACAATTGTTATTAAAAATATAAAATATGCTGAAAAATCTCTTGAGGATCAAAATCTTGGAGTATTAACTAATGCTAATAATGAACTAGAAAAATTTATAAATAATCAAAATTTAACTGATGAATACAAAGCTCATGTTAGTTCATTATCTTCTCAAGATGAGTTAGTTGTAACTAGTACAATTAATGAAGTAGATTTACTCAGTTTTGACATTATCAAAAACGCTACTGACTCTGATTTTATTACTTTAGTTAATTTATCAGGTAAGGCTCCTAATGCTATTCTCAATTTAGAAGGAAAAGTTGTGTTTGAAAAGGACATTGCACTTTCATGTTTTTATCAATCTAAAACAATTAAAAATGACTTAAAATATTATTTGTATGATAAGGTTGCGAATAAAAAGTTTTTAGCTTTTGATCAGGGTTTTGAATGTAATCAAAACAACTTATTAAATTATGATCTAATCTTTTTTGAAAAAGATGCATTATTGCGTGAAGACAAAAGCTATGTAAGTTCTTTAGCGGCTGCTATAGCTTCTGATCATTTGCAATTATTTTCTATGATATCAAAAAAAGAATATGAAAAAGATTTTTTACAACGTGAAATGTTCGCAGAGCAAATATCAGAGGATGTATTAAATGAAACAAGATTAGGTTATGGTTCATTAATTATTGATAATGATAATACTTCTTTGTGTACTGATGTTAATTCATCTCTTGGTCATATAAGTATTATGAATTTACTTGCTAATGAATTTACAAGAATGGGATATGGAAAATCTGTAAATGATGTTGTTTTCAATAATACTGAAGATACCTTCATAAATGTTCAACGAGGTAATTGTGGCTTTATTTATGCTGGAGAAGAATCACTTAAAAATCTTATGATAGCATTTGAAAACTCTAATACAAAGTTTAGTGTTTTGCCTATTTGGTTATCTAATAAACAAGTTGCAGATGAACAAGAAAGACAAGAAAATAAAGAAAAAAATGTATTAGTTGATTTGCAGAAGAAAAAAGAACAATTAGAAAAAGAAAAAAAACTTAAAGAAGAACGCTTAAAGGCCGAAGGTATTTTAAAGGCACAAGAAGAAAAAGCTCTAAGGGATCGCAATAGAGTTGTTGTTGAGGCACATGTCGAATTAATTGAAAATGAAATTAAAATTTTATTTAATAAAGATAAATTTAAAAAAACTTGGCTCTATGAATCTTATCCTAATTTGGGAAAACTAATGGATACAAAGTTTAAGGAAAAATGGGAGTTAGACCAATCAAGTGTTTCAATTAACGATTATGGTCTTAGTGATTATAAAGGACGAAAAATTGCAACTTTCATTACTGATATTAATTTTAGATTGATGAATAGAGACTTGGGTGAGTATGAAACTATGTGTATTCGGTTAGCAATTATTGCCGACAGTGAATTCTCTCGTTGGAGAGAGCCAGAGGCTGCAGTTTGTAAAGTGGATGATGATAAAAATTTAACTGAAGAAGAATTATACGAAAAGTATAAAAATGCATTTGATAATTACAAAAAAAGATTAAATTTTCAAAGTGCATGGATTGTTGAATAAGTAATTATTTATGACAAATGAGTTTTTGTGAAAGTTGAATTATTATCAGGAGCTTTGGGAGCAGAAATTACAGGTATAAATTTACGTGATACATCAGACAATAATATAAAAATAATTAAAGATCTTTTATGGGAACACAAAGTAATTTTTTTTCGTGAACAAGATATTTCTCATCAAGAACAAATTGATTTTGCTAAGTGTTTTGGCCCTATAGAACATCACGCGTATGTGAAAGGATTACCTAATCATCCTGAAATATTAAGAATTGTTAAAGAGCCATACGAAAAAAACAATTGGGGAGAAAATTGGCACAGTGATGTAAGTTATAATCATGAACCTACTCAAGCTGTTATTTTAAAATCTGTGGAAATACCGCCAATTGGTGGAGATACAATGTTTGCTAATATGGAACTTGCATGGGAAACACTAGATGAGAAATTAAAAAATCAAATAATAGATAAAAAAGCCTTACATAGCTCTCTTGGAATGTCGTTTTTTGTAGATAATTATGCGGGAATGGAAGCAAAAAAAGTAGATATAGACGAATATTCTAATGAGCATCCTATTGTAAGAACTCATCCTGAAACAAAAAAGAAAATTTTATATGTAAATTGGACTTATACAAAAAAAATTATAGGATTAAGTAAAAAAGAAAGCGATGAATTATTGATGAAAATTTTTAAGCATCAAGAAAGATTAGAATTAACATGTAGATTTAGGTGGACTAAAAATGCAGTGGCAATATGGGATAACAGAAGTGTCATACATTATGCAATAGCTGACTATTTTCCTAATAGAGGTTTAGGACACAGAAGGATTATGGACCGAGTAGCTATTAAAGGAGATAAACCTTTTTAATTTTAAAACTAAATTATTTAAACAAGATTTGTTTTTAAGTTATTTTGATCCAAGTTGATTTTACTTGAAGATAATTTTCTAGAGCTTGTGCACCGTTATCTCTTCCGATTCCAGATTGTTTATATCCACCAAGAGGAATTGTTGAGTCAACACCTTCCTCATAGTTATTTATATAAACTGTTCCTGCACGAATTTCTCTTGATGCCCTTATTGCTTTGTTAATATCATTCGTCCACACACCAGCTGCTAGTCCATATTCAGAGTCATTAGCAATTGAAACAGCCTCATCAAAATTAGAAAAAGCTAAAGTTGTTAACACGGGTCCAAAAATTTCTTCTTGAGCAATCTTCATATTGTTCTTAACATTCTTAAAAATAGTAGGTTCAAAATAACAACCACCTGTTTCTTTCATTGTTATATTTCCACCAACTTCAATATCAGCCCCCTCTTTTTTACCTATATTTACATATTTATTTATTTTTTCTAACTGCTCAGTATTTACTATTGCTCCAGCAAATGAATCTGGATTTAGCGGATCTGAAGGTTGCATTTTTTTACTTAATTGAACAACTTTATTGATGAAATCTTTTTCAATATCTTTTTGGATTATAAGTCTAGATCCTGCCGAACAAACCTCACCTTGATTTCCAAAGATAGCATAAGCAGATGCTTCTGCAGCTCTATCAAGATCATCACAATCTGCAAAAATAATATTTGGTGATTTTCCACCACACTCCAGTTGCACTCTTTTCATATTGGATTGACCAGAATATTGAAGTACTAGTTTACCAACTTCGCCTGATCCAGTAAAAGCTACACAATCAATATCATTATGAAGACATAATGATTTGCCTGTAATAGGCCCATCTCCTGGAAGTACTGAAAATACTCCATCAGGTACTCCAGCTTCAGAGAGCAAAGCACCAATTTTAATAGCGCTCATCGGAGATTGTTCTGCAGGTTTTAATATAACAGAATTACCAGTAATAAGCGCTGGAGCAATTTTCCATATTGCCATCCATAATGGATAATTCCAAGGTACTATCGCTGCTACAACTCCAATTGGCTCTTTGGTAATTAAGCCCAAATATTCTTTTGAACTTGGTGAAATATCATCAAAAAGCTTATCAATTATTTCAGCATACCATTCAATATTATCTATACTAGTTGGTAAGTCAGCATTGTAAGTATCATTAATTGTTTTACCCATGTCTATGGTATCAAGGAGTGATAACTCCAAACGATCTCTTTCCAATAGTATAGCAAATTTTAAAAGTATTTTTTTTCTTTGACCTGGTGAAAGATTTGACCAATATCCTTTATTAAAAGTTTCTTTAGCTTTAGAAACAGCTAAATCAATATCTTCTTGCTCAGCAAAAAAAACTTGATTTACAATACTTCCATCAATTGGAGAAATATTTTCAAATGATTTTTCTGAAATTGATTTTTGATATTTCCCATTAATAAATAATTGAGAGGGATAACTTAAATTAGATTTTGTTTTTTTAATATTTTCAAAGGTTAAACTCATTGTTGACAATATATACTATTATTTTTTTTTAAGCATCCTTTTTAGAGCTGAGAAATGTGAAATCCTGCTATGAGTAAATTTTAAAAATTTATTTTTTTTATATAAAAAGAATATAGCATTAAAAAACACCCCCAAAACACAACCATTGTTGTCATAGCTAAAATTATATTTTTACTAGAAGCTATATCCAGTGGTATACCTAAATAATATGTAGGAGGAGCAAGTACGGCACCTATCAAGAAGGATAGCAATAAATAATTTTTTAAAAAAACAAGAACATTTACAAATAAAGTTGTAAAACTAGGCCAGAGAACTAAAAACCAAATTGGCATATAGCCTATCATAATATTAGATTTAATATTAAATAGTTGAGTATACCCAAGAATACTATCAAACAAATATCCAATAAATGAAAAGAGCAGACATATTTTTAATGCTCGAATTTTAAATTTAACAAAATAGAAAAAAGTAGACAAATATAAAATTCCTACAACAATACCAAGTAAAGGATAATTGTAATATTCACCAAAAACACAAAATATCCATGTTAATTGATATCCTGTTAGTGTTAAAAATATGTTTTTCATAAATTTGTGTAAATATATAGTGTATTATATTTAATATTGTATTTATTTATTATCTAAAATTTTGTACTATTTTTTTTAATTGCAAGATTGATTTAAGATGACTGAAAAAAACTCAAATTATAAAGATGTGGATGTAACAAGTCCAGGAAACTCAGATTTAAATAATATAAATGAAAAAATAGATTTTATGAATATTGATGAGACAGATTTTGAATCGATGTCTCTGGGAGAAAAAAAACGCCATCTTGAAGTCGAAGGATATACTATTCTTCCTAAAGCTGTAGATGCTTCAAAGATTGAACAGATAAAAAAAGAAATGAAAGATGCACCTATGCAGACAAAGGATTATAGTGACTGCCAGACTTTTCATTTAGAGCCACAGTGGTATAGTCCTGCAGTTGCGTCCTTGATAGCTAACCCACCAGTAGTTGAATTTCTTGAAGAGTTATGTGGTCCAGAAATAATTTTTACTAGGGGTTTTTTTCACCGGACACTTCCGGGCTCACCTCCCGTATCAATGCATACTGATGGGCAGCCCTTCGGCTCTTCAATTTTTGGATATGAGGGAAGTTCTCCTAAACTTTTACGTGTAATTTATTATTTTGATGATTTAACTAAAGAACGTGCACCGTTTAGAATTTTACCACGATCCCATCTTTCTTTTCATGCTGAAGCTAATCCATATAAAAGATATAAATCTCATCCAGAAGAAATCACTATATGTGCCGAAGCAGGAACTGCTATAGTTTTCCCAGTAAATATATTTCATGGTGTTCATCCCAATTTAGCTGATACTCGTCGTACGATGGTACAATTTGGTTATCGTCCAATTTGGGCAGGCCCTATTAAACCTATGGAAGAGTGGGATCCTGAACTTGTAGAAAAGGCACCTAAAGAAACTAAACGTTTTCTTAAAAGTGTTAACAGTTCAGGAGTTGAATGGGAACAGCCCCACAAACCTAAAGGAATGAAATCAGAAGCCTCAGCTATTAATCCTAGTAGGTGGGATAAATAGTATCTGTAATTTATTTAGATAGAGAGTCAGTTTCCTAATCTATATAGGTACTGAAAATTATGTTAACAAAAATAATTTATGTATTAACACTTAAAACAATTCCTAAACTTCATTGGAGTTCTTCACATGAATATAATTTAAAACCAAAAATAGTAACTGTTTTATATTTAATTTTCGGGTTAATGTTATTTGGTTTAGGTGAGACATTAATAGTAACAGCAAATATTGGAGTTAGCCCCTGGTTCGTGCTTCATCAAGGATTGTCTTTTATCACTGGTTATACAATTGGAATAACTACATTTATAGTCAGTGTAATTTCCCTACTATTCTGGTTTCCATTAAAACAAAAACCAGGAATTGCTACAATTCTAAATGCTATACTGATATCGATAGTTATTGATTTATCTTTACCATTTTTACCAAAACCAGATATTTTTTTATTACAATTATTCCAAGTAATTTTTGCAATACTAATCATTGGAATAGGAAGTGGATTTTATTTAGCAGCTAACTTAGGCCCAGGTCCAAGGGACGGACTTATGACGGGCATCAATAAGCAAACTGGTTTATCTTTTTCTCTAATCAGATTAGTGCTTGAGTTAAGCGTTGTTGGTCTCGGTTTTTGGTTAGGCGGTATAATTGGTATAGGAACTGTTTTATATGCGGTTGGAATAGGTTATTCAGTTTCTTTAGGTTTATTTTTGGTTGGAAAGTTTTATAAATAAAAATTATTATAGGTATTTAATCTTTTCTAAAAACTTCTTCTAATTCTACCCAGCCCTCAAACTTTTCTTGGTGTTCAAGAGGCCTAAACATATTTTCATGAAATTTTTCCCATTCTATAAATCTTGGATCATTTTTCATTTTTGTCATATCTTTTTCAAAATCATCACCATGATATTCAAAAAAAGCAAAAAGCCTGTCTTCTTGAGCAAAAATTGAATAATTTTTAATTTTGCTCTCTGAAATTTTCTCTAATATATCAGGCCAAACATCAGAGTGAGTTTTTTTATACTCTGCAATAAACTCTGGCTTAATACCTATTACCAACCCTTTTCTAATCATAGTATTTATTTTAAATTTTTTTAATAAATTGTAAATTTTAAATCTTAATACTTATTCAAATTTATCTGAGTAAAACCAAGGAATTAATATTGTCAAAAAAAAATATAAACAAAAAAACAATACTATAGGTAATAAAATATTATAGATCCCAATTTCAGCTATTGGTCCAAAAATAGAAGCATAAATTGTAAATAGAACATTTGAACCTAAAAACCAATACCCCCCTGATTTTTTAAGTTTATATAAAAGAAATATTCCGTAAATTATACCAATTTCAAAAATTATGAAAACAATCAAATCTATTGTTGTAGGCTTGATAAAAGAATCTACTCCAGGAAAACTTGCACCTTCTCCAAAATAGCCAATAATTACAAATCTATAAATTGTATCAATTGTATCTCCAGCTAAGAGGATTATCATTACCCAATATACCAACTTAAATGAATTTTCTTTAAAACCTTCACTCATAGTAGAAAAATTATTTATATTTTATTGATCTATTTACTGGTAAAGGTTTTGCCTCTTCTTTTTCTGGAATCACATAAGCTATAGCACAATGATCTAGACAATATGGTTTATCATCGAACCTTTCTTTACCGCAAAAATGAAAATCAGATTCATCAGGATGACCCATTGGCCACTCACAACCTCTCTTTGAACTTGAAATAAAAATATTTTTAACAGATGGTTGAAAATTGCTAGTATTAATTTGGTTTATTTCTGACTCTTGTTTTTCAAAATTTAATTTTGGCATTACTGGTGAACGTGCTTTTTTTCTATCGGGCTTAACCGCTGTTCTTCTTATTGGCGAAGGCCTTCTCTCTAATCCAATCCTATGAGCTTTACCCACAACAGCATTTTTCGTAAAACCTAACAATTTACCTATTTGAGCAGTAGGAAGCCCTTGATCCCATAATTCTTTTAAGCGAAGGACATTATCATCATTCCAAGACATAAATTATATACTCTCCTTACAATAGTCTCTATATATAGTATCTTGGATATAGACTAATATACTAAATATGTATTTTTTTAAACAAAAAACTGCCATTTTTTTAAAAAAATGTAGAAAAACTGTGGTTAATTAGGATAAAAAATTGAATTATGAACAGTATAGAAGATAAAAATTTAAGTAAAAAAAATATTTTAGTTAGAGTAGATCTTAATGTGCCTGTTGTTAATGATCAGATAACTGACAGATCAAGGATTAAATCAATATTGCCAACTTTGAATAAATTGAAAGATTCTAATAATAAAATTTTTTTAATTTCTCATTTTGGAAGACCTAAGGGCACAAAAAATAAAAAATATTCTTTAAAATTTATATGCAATATTCTTGAGGAAGAAATAAATATTAAAAAAATTTATTTTCTGAATGACTTCGATGAAAAAAATATTCAGAATATGATTAATGAAATTAACCCAGGAGATATTTGTCTTTTTGAAAATATCCGATTTTATTCTGCTGAAGAAAAGAATGATTTAGATTTTGCTAAAAATATTAGTAAAAATTTTGATGCATTTGTCAATGATGCCTTTTCTTGCTCACATAGAAAACATGCATCAATAGTTGGTCTTCCAACTTTTTTACCTTCATATCTAGGATATAGTTTTTTAAAAGAAATCAATAATCTTAATTCTTTATTATCTAATAAAGACAAACCAAATTTAGCAATTATTGGTGGCTCAAAAATTTCTACTAAAATAGAATTACTTTTTAATTTGTCTTATTACTTTGATGCAATAATTATCGGAGGAGCCATGGCTAATACTTTTTTATATGCAAAAAAAATTAATATTGGAAAATCTTTAATTGAAAAAAACTACAATGAAGTTGTTTTTTCAATTATAAATAAAGCTAAAGAAAATAATTGTGAAATCATTCTGCCAATTGATGTTGTATGTGCAAATAATTTAAATGAAAAAGAAACTGTTAAAAGATGTGAAATAGACAATGTATCTGACTCTCAAATGATTTTAGATATTGGATCCAAAACAACTCAAATAATTGCACAATATATTAATAAATCAAAATTGATTTTATGGAACGGACCTTTAGGAGCTTTTGAATATCCTGCTTTTGCGGAGTCTTCTATTAAAATTGCCAATATTATAAAATCACGCTCAGTCAACTCTGAGATAATTAGTATTGCCGGAGGCGGAGACACAAACTCAGTTATTAAAATTGCTAAAGCAAAAGATGGTTTTTCTTATATTTCAAATGCTGGAGGGGCTTTTCTTGAGTGGTTAGAAGGAAATGGATCCCCAGGTTTTAATGCAATTGAAGAAAATAATATAAATTAATCTTCTATTTGATGTTTTTTTAGTAGAGAAAATTGGCTTAGAGTAAATAAAAATGTAATTGGCAAAATACCAAAAACCTTAAAGTTTACCCATATATCTGTAGATTGAGTTCTCCATATAATTTCGTTCAAAATACCAAGAGCTATAAAAAAAGCTATCCATCTTTTTGTAAGTATAGACCATCCTTCCTCAGAGAGTTTTAAAGCAGAACCCAAAAGTAGTTTTAATAATGGTTTTTTTATAACTTCTCCAGCATATAAAATTATTGCAAAAATAATGTTAATTATAGTTGGTTTCATTTTAAAAAAAACTTCATTATCAAAGTAGATCGTAAGTCCTCCAAAAACTAAAATAATAAATGCTCCAAAAGTTGGCATTATTGGTATTTTTTTCTCTAATATGTAAGAAAACAATATGGCAACAATCGTTGCAATCATTAATGGTAGAATTGCTGATTGTAATTTTTCTCCCTCTTCACCTCTTGTATAAAAAATAAAAAATATAGCTAGAGGTCCAATATCAATAATTATTTTTGTTAAGCCTTTCATTTTTTATTTTTTAATTTCAATAATTGATTCAGCAAAATTTTTTGCATTAAATATTAGCAAATCTTCTTTTTTTTCTCCCATTCCAACAAAGTGTATAGGTAAATCATATTTTTTTGCTATAGCGATCAGTGCCCCACCTTTTGCAGTACCATCGATTTTTGTTATTATTAATCCTGTTACATCCATTGATTTGCTAAATATTTCAACTTGTTTAATCATATTTGATCCATTAGTTCCATCTAAAACTAAAATTATCTTTAGATCATCTTTATTTATATTTTTTTCTACAACAGTTTTAATCTTTATTAATTGATTTAATAAATTTGCATTATTTGATAGACGACCTGCAGTATCCAATATCACATAATCATACCCTTCACTTTTAGCCTTTAAAGTTGCATTGTATGCAACACTTGCGGGATCTTGATTAATCTTACCTTCATAAAAATCAACACTTTGTTTTACTGACCATTCTTTTAATTGTTCAACTGCAGCCGCCCTAAAAGTATCACAAGCCCCTATTAATATTTTTTTATCGGAAATAAAATTTATTACCTTTCCAATAGTGGTGGTTTTTCCACTTCCATTAACACCTATAAAAATTAATGCACCGGGCTTATTATCACTTTCTGAGACTAATGTTTTTTCTTTAGACTTAAGAATTTGTTCTATTTCATCACACAATATTTTTAAAACTAAATTAGAGTCTTCTTTACCTGATAATTTTGAGGATTTTATTTTTTCAATTAAATGATTAGTTACTTCAATTCCTATATCACTCGAAAGTAAAATATTTTCAATTTCATCAATAACTTCTTGGTCAATTTTATTTTTTGCTAAAACGTTTAATAAACTTGAAGAGAAAATAGTTGAAGTTTTGTTTAATCCAATCTGAAATTTTTTAAAAATATTCATTAAATTAGATAATATTTCCCTCTAAGATATTGTCATTAAAATCTGTAATTTTACAATTTATTATTTGACCTATATGCATTTTTTTATCAATTTTAGTTTTAATAAAATGTTGAGACTTTCCAAATGATGAATTATTTTTTACTTCTTCAACTAATACAGAGGCATAATTACCAATTTGTTTTTTTAATAATTTCTTCATTTCCTTATTTCCTGCTTCTCTTAATAATTTTGCTCTTTTTTTAATTATTTCTCGAGGAACTTGTGGCATTCTTGCTGCTGGAGTACCTTCTCTTGGAGAATATGGAAAAATATGTAAGTGTGTTAAATTACATTCTTCAATCATAGACAGTGAATCTTTAAACATAATTTCTGTTTCTGTAGGAAAGCCAGCAATAATATCTGCTCCCAGAACTACATCAGGTCTAAATGATCTAATTTTTTTACAGAAATCAGTCACTTGTTTATTATTATGTCTTCTTTTCATCCTTTTTAAAATTAAATCGTTTCCAGCTTGTAAGCTTAAATGAAAATGGGGCATAATTCTCTTATCACTAAGTAGTGGCCAGAAGTCATCATTTATTTCAGCACAATCAATTGACGATAGTCTCAATTGTTTTAGCTGTGGCACTAAATTGAGGATTCGTTTGATAAGTTGAAAAAGATTTGGTTTACCTGGCAAATCTTTTCCATAATCTGTTATATCTACTCCTGTTAAAACAATTTCATTATAACCATTATCTACAAGTTTTGTAATGCGATTTACAATTACCCCTACAGGTACACTTCTATTGTTACCTCTACCAAAAGGGATAATACAGAATGTGCAACGATGATCACACCCCTGTTGTATTTCAATATATGCTCTCGATTTACCTTCAAATTTTTCAATTGAATTATTATGTAATTTATTATCTGAAAAAATATTATTAACTTTAATAGGGTCATTATTTGATAAATTATTCCAAGTTGAACTTTCTAATTTTTCTTTGTTTCCTATTACAAAGTCAACATTACTTATTTTAGAATATTTTTTGGGATTAATTTGTGCAGCACACCCAGTTACAATAATTTTTTTATCTGGGGAGTATTTTTTTGATTTTCTAATCTCATACAATACTTTTTTTTCAGCTTGTTCAGTTACAGCACAAGAGTTGATTATTGTATAATTTTTAATATCACTTTTTTTTACTAAAGTGTTCATCACCTCACCTTCAAAAATGTTCAATCTACAGCCAAGATTGACAATATCTACTCTATTTTTTTTCATAATTTAGTAATCTAAACTTCCGTAAAAACTTACCTCTGCAGGCCCTGTCATTATTGCTTCATCATTAACTATGTTTATATATAATGATCCTCTTTCTAAAATTACCTCAACTTCATTTTCAAGAAGGTCTTTCAATGTTCCAGCATATACTGAAGCACAAGCTCCGCTTCCACAGGCTAGTGTAATTCCAGCACCTCGCTCCCATACTCTTAATTTAATTTTATTCCTATTTATGATTTCCACAAGCTCAACATTTATTTTGTTAGGAAAAAACTTATGATTTTCTATACTAGGTCCTATAACTTCTAAATCCACATCATTTATATTTTGTCCAAAAAAAACTAAATGAGGATTACCAATATTAACAGCTACTCCTTTACTAAAGTCATTTATTTTTATTGGAACATTCATGGTATCCATATCTTTTATTATGGGGATTTTTTTCCAATTAGTTGTAAGCTTTCCTAAATTGACACTAATATTGTTATCTTTTTGTTTAGCGACTAAAATTCCAGCATCAGAAAGTATTTTGATATCATTTTTATTTAGCTCTTCAAATAATAATTTTGCTACACATCTTGTTCCATTTCCACAAGCTTCTGCTTGATCACCACTAGGATTATATATTTTTATTTCAGCATCTATATCAATATCTTTTTTACTGCTGTTATTAATAGTGATTAATTGATCACAACCAGCGCCACTTTTTCTGTCACTTAATTTGCTTATTAACTCTTTTGTAATGTTAATTTCATTGACTCTTCTATCAATGATGACAAAATCATTACCTAGGCCGTGCATTTTGATAAAATTTATTTTTTGCATAAAAATGCTTTTATGACTGTTTTTTCGAAGAATTCCAGTAAAAATTCCATCACTTATCAAATCTTGACTTTAATGCTCTATTTCAATATGCGTTCCTTAAAATTCATTAAATGAAATTTTATTAACTTATCAGTTTTGATAGGTACATCAGCCCACGAGTTTCGTGCCCTGGTGTGAAAGGTTATTTGATATTATGTTTGAAACATTAAATGAAAGATTAGAAAAAATTGTCAACTCTATTAGAGGCAAGGCAGTAATTTCAGAGTCAGATCTTGATACTACTATGAGAGAAATAAGAATTTCTCTTCTAGAGGCCGATGTAGCTCTTTCAGTAGTTAAGAGTTTTGTAGATAACATAAAATCAAATATTTTAGGTAAAGAAGTTTTAAAATCAATAAAACCTGATCAAATGATTATTAAATTAGTTCAAGACGAACTAATTAAAATTCTTGGTGATAATAATGAGCCTTTAAATATTCAAAAAAATAGTTTAACAAAAATTCTTTTCTGTGGACTTCAAGGATCAGGTAAAACGACAACTGTTGCAAAAATTGCAAATGACATTAAAAAAAATACAAAGAAAAAAATTTTATTAGTTTCAGTTGATATTTATCGTCCAGCAGCCCAAGAACAATTAAAGGTATTAGCTAATCAAATTGATGTAGACTTTTATGATAGCAAAAACTCTGATTCTGTTAATAATATATTAAGCGAATCATTAAATTTTGCAGAGAAAAATTTAATAGATATTATTTTATTAGACACAGCTGGAAGGCAAGTCATTGATGAAGCAATGATGAAGGAGTTAAAAGACATAAATGAATTTTTTAGTCCTAATGAAACACTTCTAGTAGCTGATTCTTTAACTGGCCAAGATGCAGCAAACATAGCTAAAAGTTTTAGTAATACTGTAAATATTACTGGATCTATTCTAACTAGAATTGATGGAGATGGAAGAGGAGGGGCAGCCTTATCAATAAAATCAATAACTGGAGCTCCAATCAAGTTTATAGGTACAGGAGAAAAAATTGATCAACTTGAAGCTTTTTATCCTGAAAGAATAGCTAATAGAATTCTTGGGATGGGAGACATTGTTTCATTAGTAGAAAAAGCTTCTGAAAATATAGATCAACAAGAAGCAGAAATTTTAGCAAAAAAAATGGCTAAAGGTAATTTTGATTTAGAAGATTTTGCGAAACAACTTAAGCAAATGGGCAAGATGGGAGGAGTATCAGGTATTATGTCTATGCTACCAGGAATTTCAAAAGCACAAAAACTAATGGCTGAAAATAAAATATCAGATGACATGATTAAACATCAGATTGCAATAATTAATTCAATGACAAAAAAAGAGAAATCTAATCCTGATTTAATTAAAGCATCAAGAAAAATTCGTATCTCCAAAGGATCTGGCACTAGAGTGCAAGATGTAAACAAATTATTAAAACAGTTTCTTCAATCTCAAAAGATGATGAAAAAAATGAAATCCATGGGAAAAGGCGGTCTTCCAAGTGATTTTATGAATAAATTACAAGGAAAATTACCGCCAAATTTAAATTGATTTAGAAAGGAAAAAATATGCCAGTTAGAATTAGACTATCAAGAGGGGGAGCAAAAAAAAGACCATATTATAGAATAGTTGTTGCAGACTCTAGGCGTGCCAGAGATGGTAAATTTATTGAACAGATAGGTACATATAACCCAATGTTAACAAAAGATAATCCAGAAAGAGTAAAAGTAGATTTAGACAAAGCAAAAGATTGGATTGGAAAAGGTGCACAACCAAGTAACAGAGTTCAGTTGTTTTTAAGCTCTATGGGTGTTGGAGAAAAACCTATTATTACTGAAAAAACAAAAAAACATCTTCCAAAGAAAAAAACAAAAGAAAAATCTGAAGAAAAACCTGCAGAAGTTAAAGCAGAAGAAAAACCTGCAGAAGCTAAAGCAGAAGAAAAACCTGCAGAAGCTAAAGCAGAAGAAAAACCTGCAGAAGAAAAACCTGCAGAGGAGAAGTAGAAATTATAAATTTTAAATATTTAATAGTTAAGTAAAATGAAAAAAAATCAATTGGTTCTCGTTGGCTCTTTTGGCAACCCCAGAGGTTTAAAGGGCGATATAAGTATCAATATTTTTATGTCTAATTTAAAATCTTTTAAAATGTTAAAAGAATTTTTTTTAGAAGAAAATAAAACAATTTTACATTTTACTTATTTTAAAAAAATAGGATCTAAATATATAGCTAGTTTAGATAAATGCTGTGATAGAAACACTGCATTATCATTTAAAGGAAAAAATATTTACTCTTATAGAAAAAACTTTCCAAAATTAAAAAAAAAAGAGTTTTATTCTTCAGATTTAATTGGTTGTAAAGTTACAAATACAAAAAATAAGTTTCTTGGAATTGTTAAAGATTTAAAAAATTTTGGAGCAGGTGATTTACTTGAAATTTATGATGAAAAGAAAAAGATTTTTTTTATTCCAATGGATAAAAATAACATTGTAAGCGTTGATATTGTAAATAATATCATAATTACTGATCCTTTATTGGGGCTTATAGACTGATGTTAGATATTAAAATATTAACTGCTTACCCTAATATGTTTCCTGGGACATTGAATCATTCTTTAATTGGAAGCGCATTAAAAGAGAAAAAATGGACGCTTGAAGTGATTAATTTACATAATTTTGGTTACGATAATAATAAAAGTATTGATGATGAGCCTTTTGGAGGTGGTCCTGGCATGATTATTCGTGCTGACGTAGTAGAAAAAGCCTTACTTTCTATAGAATATCCAAATAATATTAAGAGAAAATTGATATATTTAACTCCTTCAGGCAAGCCATTAAAACAAGCAAATTTATTAGAATTTTCAAGATTTGACCAATTAATTATACTTTGTGGGAGATTTGAGGGGGTAGACCAGAGAGCAATAAATGTTTTAGATTTCACAGAAATTAGCATTGGAGATTATATTTTAATGGGAGGAGAAACAGCAGCTCAAGTATTAGTTGAAGGTTGTATTCGTTTGCTTCCTGGAGTATTAGGGCAACCTAAAAGTTTATTAGAAGAAAGTTTTTCTAATGACCTTTTGGAGTATCCGCATTATACCAGACCTAAAGTTTGGAAAGATACTAATAACAATAATCATGAAATTCCTGAAGTTTTAATTTCAGGTCATCATGAAAAGATTAAAGAGTGGAGATTAAAAAAGTCTATTGAGAGAACTAAAATAACTAGACCAGATTTATTAATTAAAGACAAAAAAGCATAAGGAAAAAAATGAATAATTTATTAGAAAAATTTGAAAAAAAACAAATTGAAAATCTTACTTCAAAAAAAAGAATTCCTGCTTTTCGTCCTGGAGATACAATCAAGGTGACTTTAAAGATTACTGAAGGTGATAAATCGCGTCTACAATCTTTTGAAGGAATGTGCATTTCAAGAAAAAATAATTCAGTTAATTCAAAATTTACTTTAAGAAAAATTTCTCATGGTGAAGGCGTAGAAAGAGTATTTCCTCTTTTTGGTGCTAACATAGATAAAATAGAAGTTATACGTAAAGGTAATGTTAAAAGAGCTAAATTATATTATCTTCGTGATCGAACAGGGAAAAGTGCTCGAATTGCAGATCGCGATAGAGGTGATGAAATTGATCAATATGCGATGATGGCAGAAAAACCAATATCAGAAGAAAGTTCTAAAGAAACTTCAATCGAAGCAAACCAAACTGAATCAATAGAACAAAGCGCTGAACCTAAAGTGGAAGAAGAACAAATAAAAAAAGAAGCAACTGAGCAACCTGTTAATGAAGAAAAAAAAGAAGATACGCAAAAAGAATCAGTAAAATCAGAAGCTTCTGCTGAAGAAACTGAAAAAAAAACGGATGAGCAATCCAAATAATAAAACATTATTTGATAAAATTTGGTCTCATCATCTTGTCCACCAACAAGAAGATGGTACTTGTCTAATATATATTGATCGTCATTTAGTTCACGAGGTAACAAGCCCTCAAGCATTTGAGGGTTTGAGAGACAATAATAGAAAAGTACATCGTCCTGAAAGTACCTTTGCTGTTGCTGATCATAACGTTCCTACCTCCGATAGATCTAAGGGTATTGATAATGAAGAAAGTAGAATACAAGTAGAAACACTAGAAAATAACTGTAAAGAATTTGGAGTTACTTTATTTCCTCTTTTAGATAAACGACAAGGTATAGTTCATATAGTCGGTCCCGAACAAGGTATTACTCAGCCAGGAATGACTATTGTATGTGGAGATAGTCACACTGCCACACACGGTGCTTTTGGTGCACTTGCTTTTGGAATAGGCACGAGTGAAGTAGAACATGTTTTAGCTAGTCAGACTCTTATTCAACAACCTGCAAAAAATATGAAGATTGCTGTTAATGGAAAATTAAAATCTGGGGTTACAGCAAAAGATATTATTCTTCATATTATAGGCGTAATTGGTACAGCTGGAGGAACAGGTTATGTTATTGAATATACTGGTGATGCAATTCATTCACTTAGTATGGAAGGACGTATGACTATATGTAATATGAGTATAGAAGCTGGAGCAAGAGCTGGACTAATTGCCCCTGATCAAAAAACCTTTGATTATATTAAAGATAGACCATATGCACCTAAAGGATCAGAATGGGAAAAGGCCATTGAATTTTGGAAGTCCTTACCTTCTGATGATGATGCAAAATATGATAAAGAAATAAATATTAATGCTGAAGACATTGCTCCTCAAATAACTTGGGGAACTAGTCCTCAAGATGTTGTGCCAATTAATGGAAAGGTTCCAAACCCTTCATCTGTTGAAGATGTTAATAGAAAAAAAGCAATTGAGCGATCACTTGAATATATGGGCTTAGAACCAGATCAAGAAATAAATGAAATTAAAATTGATAAGGTGTTTATTGGATCATGTACAAACGGTAGAATCGAGGACCTAAGAGAAGTTGCAAGAGTAGTTAAAGGAAAAAAAGTAAGTGTTGATTCAATGATTGTTCCTGGATCCGGTCTAGTAAAAGAGCAAGCAGAGAGTGAAGGATTAGATAAAATTTTTATTGAAGCTGGCTTTGATTGGAGAGAACCAGGATGTTCAATGTGTTTAGCTATGAATCCAGATCAATTAAAACCAAGAGAAAGATGCGCTTCAACATCAAATAGAAATTTTGAAGGAAGACAAGGCAGAGAAGGTAGAACACATTTAGTTAGTCCAGTTGTTGCTGCTGCATCTGCAATTAAAGGCTCATTTGCTCAGGAGACTGATTTATAATGGACAAATTCATAACTTTAAAAGGTATTGCAGCTCCCCTCCCTATGATCAATGTTGATACAGATATGATCATACCAAAACAATTTTTAAAAACAATTAAACGTTCTGGTTTGGGAAAAAATCTTTTTCATGAATTAAGATTTGATATGCAAGGTAATATAAAAAATGATTTTGTCTTAAATTGGGATCCTTATAAAAAAGCAACTATTCTTATCGCAGGTGATAACTTTGGCTGTGGTTCAAGTAGAGAACATGCGCCTTGGTCTTTATTAGATTTTGGATTTAAGTGTATTGTTGCCCCAAGTTTTGCTGATATTTTTTATAATAATTGTTTTAAAAATGGCATTCTTCCTATTCGCTTAAATCAAGAAAAAGTGAATATATTAATGACAGAAGCAAAAAATAAAAATCAATTAACCATAAATCTTGATGAGCAAATAATCATTTTAGAAGATGAAAATGCTATTGAGTTTGATATTGATCCCTTTAGAAAAAAATGTTTGATAGAAGGCCTTGATGATATTGGTTTAACACTTCAAAAAAAAGATAAAATTTCTAAATATGAAGAAAATATTAAGTCATCTCATCCTTGGATAATATAAAATGAGTAATAAAAAAATTCTTATTTTGCCTGGCGATGGTATTGGCAATGAGGTTATGGCTGAAGTTCTCAAAATTATTGATTGGATGGAGAAAACCAAATCTATATCTTTTGATATTTCTGAGAGATTAGTTGGTGGAGCTGCATATAACAAAGAAGGTAACTCTATTAGTGATGAAACAATGCAGATTGCTTTGGACTCAGATGCTGTTTTATTTGGTGCAGTAGGTGGGCCTAAATGGGAAAATGTCGAAAGAGAAAAAAGACCAGAAGCTGCGTTATTAAGATTAAGGAAAGATTTAGACCTTTTTGCAAATTTAAGACCTGCTGTTGTATTAGATGCTTTAGCAGAATCTTCTTCTTTAAAATCAGATTTAGTAAAGGGATTAGATATATTAATTGTCCGAGAATTAACAAGTGGAGTGTATTTTGGCCAGCCAAGAGGTATTTCTAAAATTAGTGATACAGAAAGTAAAGCTATCGATACTCAAGCTTATACCACATCTGAAATTGAGAGAGTTTCAAGAGTTGCTTTTGATTTAGCAAAATTGAGAAGAAATAAAGTTTCATCAGCTGAAAAATCTAATGTAATGGAAACTGGATTATTTTGGAGAAATATTGTTACTGATTTACATAAAAAAGAATATGATTCGGTCAATCTTGAACATATCTTAGCTGATAATTGTGCAATGCAACTTGTTCGATATCCTAAACAATTTGATGTTATTCTAACAGACAATCTTTTTGGTGATTTACTTAGTGATACTGCTGCAATGTTAACCGGTTCACTTGGTATGCTACCATCAGCGTCACTTGGATCATTAAAGGAAAATGGCTCTAGAGCGGCCATGTACGAACCAGTTCATGGAAGCGCGCCAGATATAGCCGGTCAATCAAAAGCAAATCCTCTCGCAATGATTATGAGTTTTGCTATGATGCTTAAATATAGTTTTAATATGCAAGAGGATAGTGAACTAGTTGAGAAAGCTGTGCAAAATGTTTTATTAAAAGGTCTTAGAACTGCAGATATTAAAGACGGTGCAAAAAAAATAATTTCTACTAAAGAAATGGGCGATGCTGTAATAGAGGAATTAAAAATATTATCAGGAAATTAGATGACACGAAAATATAATATAGCAGTTGCAGGAGCAACAGGAGCAGTTGGCAGTGAAATAATTCAAATTTTAGAACAAAGAAATTTTCCAATTGATAATCTTTATTTACTTGCATCATCAAAATCTAAAGGTAAAAAATTAGAATTTAAAGACAAGGAGATTATTGTTGAAGATTTGACTGAATTTGATTTTTCAAAAGCTCATATAGGTTTGTTTTCTCCAGGTGGTAAAATTTCAGCTGAATATGCTCCTAAAGCTGCTAATGCTGGATGTATAGTTATTGACAACACTTCTCATTTTAGAATGCAAAGAAATATTCCTCTAATAGTTCCTGAAGTTAATGCAAATACTCTAGAAGAATTTTTTCAAGATGAAGAAAGAATAAATATCATTTCAAACCCGAATTGCTCAACAATTCAAATGGTGGTTGCTTTAAAACCACTTCATGAAAAATCAATCATAAATAGAGTTGTAGTTTCAACATATCAAGCTGTATCAGGAGCAGGCAAAACAGGAATGGATGAGTTATTTAATCAAACTCAAAATGTGTATGCAAATCAAGAATTAAAAAAAGAAAAGTTTACCAAACAAATAGCTTTCAATGCAATTCCTCATATAGGTGCTTTTTTAGAAAACGGTAATACTGAAGAAGAGCAAAAAATGATTGATGAAACAAAAAAAATTTTAGATGAAGGAATTAAAGTCTCAGCAACATGTGTTAGAACAGCAGTGTTTATTGGTCATTCAGAAGCTATAAATATTGAATTTGATTCCCCAATGGATTCTAAAGAGGCTCATGATATTCTATCTAATTCTGATGGTATTTCAGTTATTGATCATAGAAAAGATGAGGGATACGTAACTCCTGTTGAAATAGCTGGTGAAGATAAAGTTTATATAAGTAGAATTAGAAATGATGATACAATTGATAATGGTTTAAGTTTGTGGGTTGTATCAGATAATCTTCGTAAGGGAGCTGCCTTAAATGCTGTTCAGATAGCTGAAACTATAATAAAAGATTATGATCAGTATATTCAATAAATTAGTTTTTTTAATATTGTGAACGACAAAATTCATTTAAATTTATCTAAACCTTTTGGTCCAAGTTTGGGTAAAGTAAATATTCCTGAAAACTTAATTATAAAAATTAATAATTATATAGATGAAATAATAGAAAAAGACAAAGAAGCTGCTCAGCTTAATGACTATGGATCAAGCTTAGCAGGTCAAGTAAAACAAGAAATCAGATTACCAAAAGAAATAGTAGAAGGTGAACTCTTAGATTATCTTATTAGCATTTCAAAAACATATGTTAAATTGTCTTGTGGACAGGAAATAACTAAATTTGAACTAATGTCTGCTTGGGTTGTAAGACAATTTGAAAATGAATATAATCCTGCCCATGTACATGGAGGCCATCTTTCAGGTGCTGGATATCTTAAATTACCAGATACTTTTGGAGAAACAATTCAAGAAAATAAAAAAAATGTTCATGGAAATATAAATTTTATTCATGGAACTGAACAATTTCTTTCCAAGGGCGCTTTATCAGAAAAACCACGTGTGGGAGATTTTTATATTTTTCCTCATTATCTATTTCATTCAGTAAATCCTTTTATAGGATCAGGAGAAAGAAGATCTTTGTCATTTAATGCAAAAATTGATGAAGAAATTTTTAGTGTTCATAGTCATAGAACAAAAAAATAATAAAATTTTTTAGAAGCTTAAACCTTTACTTTGTCTAACGTAAATTTCAAATAGAAAATTTATGGCAACTAGTTAAATATAATTTAATTCAGTCAATTGATTTTTGAATTTCTTCTCAATTGCCTCTATTTGTTTTTTATTTAATATTTTTTTCCATTGTTTTTGTTGTCCTACTCTAAAAAAATTAGAATGCAAATGTTCTGAGAAGCCATATTGCAATTCTTTTTTCTTTAAGTTATCAAATTTTGTTGATTCAATAATATTTTTTATTTTATTACTTTCATTAGTGATTTTTATATTATAATTTTTGTAAAAAAATTTTGTTATTTTTTGTATTTCTAATTCTATATTATTTAACATATCTTCGTATTTAAGAAATAAACTTGGCACTTCTGAAAATTTTTTCCACGACAAATAGTTATCTCTCCAATTTAGTATAATTTCAGGCATTTTATTATCTATTTTTTCTTTTTTCATAATTTGTCCATCTAATAAAAAGCTAATTGTTTCATCAATGTCTTTATTTATATGTTTACTATATGAAATAGCAATGTCTCTAGGATCTCTAGAAAGATAAATAAAACCTAGCGTAGTTGATGAGTCAGTATAAAAGTTATTATTAATTTTCAATCTGGCATTGTGTGTTTTAAATAAACCAAATTTACCTTTCTCAATATTAATTTTTTTTTGTGCCTCAATCCAATATTTAGAATAAGTTAAAACTGACTCTTCATTATATTCTCTTCCATTGAAAATTATATTATAATCATCTAATGATTTCTTTTTTACAAACCTAAAATTTTTTAGATTATCAAAACCTGTAATCTTATTTAGTAAATTAAAATTATTTAAATTCCCATCTTCAGTAAAAAAAAGAGCACATAAAATTAATCTTAACCAAGTATTGCCACTTTTAGGATATGAAGCAATCCAAAACATTTTTTTATCGTTAATCATTAATTATTTCATTTTTTATATTTATTAAATTGGCAGTCTCGTAGGGACTCGAACCCCAAACTTTGGTTCCGAAGACCAACGTGATATCCATTTCACTACGAGACCTTATAAAAATAATCTTTATCATTTTTTAATAACTTTAACTACCAAGCACTATTTGGTAGTTTTAAAAAAATTTCTTCTTTTGGAGTAGATTTTCTTCCAAGAATCTCATTTCTATGAGGATAACGACCAAATTTTTTTATTGGAATTGTGTGATCATCCCAAGCCTTTTTTATTAAATGATATTTTTCATGTTTTTTTAAATATGCTTCTATGAGCTTATGACCAAAAATATGATCACTAATATCTTCACTATGAATTAAAGGAAGTAATAAAAAATGTATTTTATCAAGATCTAATTCTTCTAAATAACCTCTGTCTACGGCTTCATTTACTATTAGTCTTGTTTTGTAGTCTTGATGAAATGCTTTTTTGCTGTTTCTAAAAAGATTTCTTGAAAATTGATCAAGTAAAATTACCAAAGCTACACATTCATTAGGATTATCCTGCCAATCGTCATATTCATTATTAATAGCTTGATTATAATCTTCTAAGAAAAGATCTCTAATTTTTTTATCAAAATTATCATTTTTTTCAAACCAATCTTTTATTGATGATTTGATAAACCAAAATTCAAGTATTTTTTTTGCTCTTTCATTCATATCTTTACTATAATATAGAAGACTTATTTCTTCATGACACTAATAAAATTAAATCAAACCATTACTAAATGTAGACAATGTAAGAGGCTTGTAAATTTTAGAGAAAAAATTGCAAAAGAAAAACGTAAACAATACATAAATGAAAATTATTGGGGAAAACCAATAACTGGATATGGTGATCCAGATGCCAAATTGTTAATGATCGGATTAGCACCTGCGGCTCATGGAGGCAACAGAACTGGCAGAGTTTTTACTGGAGATAAATCATCTGAATTTTTATTTCAATGTTTGTTTAAAGCGGGCTTATCAAATAAGTCCAACTCATTAGAAAAAAATGATGGATTAAAGTTATATAATGCTTATTTAACAACGGCTCTCAAATGTGTTCCCCCTGAAGATAAACCAACATCTAAAGAATTAAAGACTTGTTTTGCCTTTTTTAAAAAAGAGAAAAATCATTTAAGAAATATCAAAGTAATTTTGGCCTTAGGCAAAATTGCTTTTGACGCATGTTTAAATTTTTATAGAGAAGATTATGAAATAAAAACTAAAAACTATAAATTTTCTCACGGATGCAAATTTCAACTACCTGATAAAAAAATTCTTGTCGGATGTTATCATCCTAGTCCACGAAATGTGAATACTGGAAGAATCAATATAAAGAAAATGGTTAATTTATTAAATGAAGTGAAAAAAATAACATTAAAATATTAATATGATTAAAACTAAAAACTCAATTAATATAATTCATATAGAAAGCAATGGGCAACAATCATTTTTTGGACGTGATAATATTTTTTTTAAAACTATTAATATGCCAAAAAAACAACACTTTAAAAATATTTGTTGTAATTTTAAACTAAAAAAAACATATAAAAAAAGAAAATTATTTTTACCTTTTTTTTCAATTTGTAATTAATAAAATATGAGAGATTTTTTATCATTTGATCCTAAATTGCTTATTTATGGATTTGCCATTCTATTTTTTGCTAGTTTTGGTCAAACATTTTTTATTTCAATTTATAATTTAGAGATAAGAGAATTTTATGTTTTAACAGATGGAGAATTTGGTTTAGTTTATGCTCTTGGTACTTTATTTAGTTCAATTATTCTAGTGGGTTTTGCTAAACTTATAGATTACATAGATCTAAGAATTTATTCTTTAATAATTTCAGTGGGTTTATCTTTAGCATGTTTAGGCATGTATTCATCTTTTAAGAGTCCTTTTTTTCTTTTTTTTGTTATATTTGCATTACGTTTTTTTGGCCAAGGAGCCATGTCTCATGCAGGAGAAACCACAATGGCCAGATACTTCGGTAATAACAGGGGGAAAGCTTTATCAGTTGCTACACTTGGAGGAATGATTGGTGTTATGTTCTTGCCAATGATTGTTGTTAAATTAGCTGGTAATTTAGAGTGGAAGCATATTTGGTTAGCGGGGAGCTTTAGTATTTTAATTATTTTTTTACCAATACTTTTTCTATCTTTACAAAATCAATCAATCAGACACTCTAATTTTAGAGAAAATTCATTAAACTTTGTAAATAATAAAACTTGGCGAACCCGAGATGTTTTATTTGATAAAAAATTTTATTATTATTTGCCAATTTCTATTGCTGCACCATATATTAGTACCGGACTGACATTTCATCAAATTTTTATTATTAATCAAAAAGGATGGACTATTCAAATGTTAGCAAATGGATTTATTTTTCTAGGAATATTTTCTATCATAGGAATAATTATAGGCGGCCCTATAGTTGATAAATATAATACAAAAAAAGTAATTTATTTTACACTAGCTCCTTTGTTTTTTGGAATAATAGCTTTAATTTTTTTTGAAAGTTATTTTTTTATGATGTTTTACATGTCCTTGCTTGGTTTAAGTTTAGGAATTGGAACTCCATTTATAGGATCTTTATGGGCAGAACTTTATGGTCTTGAAAGCCTGGGCTCTGTAAAAGCACTACTTCATGCACTAGGGGTTTTTTTTAGTGCTTTATCACCAGTAGTTTTTGGTTATATGATAGATTTTGGAATGGGTGTGCTATCAATTAGTTTTATGAGTTTATTCATAATAATATTTTCAACTGTTTTGCCTTTTTTTTACAATCAAAATTGATGAATAGTAATATTGATGAAAGTTTAAAATATCTTTTTGAAGAATATAAAAGATTAAAATTAAAAGAAAAAAAACAAAAATTAACAATTGAAGAGATTGAAACACTTAAAAAACTTTCTTCTTTTTTAGGAAAATCAAATGAAAAATAACTTAATGAAAATATATAATGATTTTGTATCAAATAATTTTATTAGTTATGATGAAGATCAAATTAAAATTTTAAATATTTTTGAGGAAATTTGGAATCAAAATCAAAAAATTAACTTTTTTTTAAACAAAAAAAAACCTAAAGGCATATATCTTTATGGCCAAGTAGGTATTGGAAAAACTTTTCTAATCAATTTATTTATTAATAACATTGAAAAATCAAAAAAATTTCACTTTAATCATTTTATGATTAACTTACATGCATTTGTTAATAATCACAGTAAAAAAGATTTTGCCTTAGAAATATATGTAAAAAAACTTTCTCAAAAATATAAAATTATATTTATTGATGAATTACATGTTTTTAATATAGTAGATGCATTATTATTAAAAAAAATATTCTATTTTTTTCAAAAATATAAAGTTTTTATTGTTACCTCTTCAAATTATATTCCCAAAGACCTATATAAAAATGGTTTACAAAGAGAAGATTTTATTCCGTTTATTGAACATATTAAAAATAATTTTAAAGTTTTACACTTAGAGAGTTTTGAAGATTATAGACGACAAATGCTTAACCAGGCAAAGACTTACTATAGTCCAGTTAATAATAAAACTATTAGTGAATTTAATAAACTTTTTGATCGTTTTGTAGATAAGGGAGAAATACATATAAGAAAAATTAAAACTAAAAGCAGAACTATACGTCTAGAAAAATGTACAGCGAATATTGCTTATTGTGAATTTTCTGAACTTTGTATGGCTAATTTAGCCCACGAAGATTATAAAAATATTGCGAATGAATTTAGTATTTTATTTATTAATAAAGTTCCAGAATTTTCAGATTCTGAATCTGATCAATGCAGAAGATTTATTAGCTTAATTGATATGTTGTATGAAAAAAAATGTTCAGTAGTGATATTGGCAGAAAAACCAATAAACAGCTTATGTAATATACAAAAACTAAAAATTGAGTTCAAGCGAACAGCTAGTAGATTATATGAAATGACAATTATAACTTCTGAAAACAAATGGTAAAAAAAGTAATTTATATTTTTAGCTCTTTGATATTTTTTATATTTATCATTTATATAGCTGCTGGTTTTTACTTAGCTAATACTATACTAAAAATTGATCCCTCATGCGGATTACATGAAGGTGCTTTACCTAATACATGGTCAACATTAGTAGATCATCATGAATACTCAAATGTTAACAGGAGCATCCTTAGAAAAAATTTTCCTTTTAAAAATTATCATATTGATGATTGGCAGGCAGTTTATTTTTCTTCTAGAGAAAAAGATATTAAAATAAGTGGATGGTTATTTGACCACCATAAAAACCAACCAATTGTAATAATAGTTCATGGATTATTTCCCAATGGCAAATGCAAACCTGAGTCAAATCTTTTAGCAAGCTTATTAATAAAAAATAATATTAATGCTCTTACAATTGATTTAAGAAATTATGGAGATAGTACTACTGTTAGTAATTATGAAAATTTAGGATTAAGTGAATATAAAGATGTTTTAGGGGCTTATGATTTTTTAGTAGAAAATGGATTTAGGGAATCTTCTATTGGCTTACTAGGAATTTCTTTAGGAGGAACCTCAGTTATATTTGCTGGAAAAGAAGAACCAAACATTAAAGCTATTTGGCTTGATAGTACTTTAGCAGAATTCAAAATGATTTTAAAAGATGAAATTGCTCGCTATGGATTTTCTCATGATTTTGGGCCATCAGTAAGTTTTGCAGGAAAGTTTTTAACAGGAATTGATCCAACGAAACTATCACCAGCATTTTCTTTAACTAAAACTCAAAATTATTTTTTTACTCATGGAGATAAGGATGAAAGAGTATTAATTCATCATTTTGATTTTTTTAAAGAATATATAAAAAAGAATAATATCAAAGCAAAATTCTGGCTTGCAAAAGACTCATATCATGTTGATGCAATGTTTAAATACCCAGAAGAATATGGAATAAAATTAAAAAATTTTTTTGAAGCACATTTAAATAACTAAAAGTGCCGGACTCGCCTTCACCAGTTTGTACCTTGGCAGACACTTCTCTAGTTTAGACAAAACTCTAATACATCATCCGGCGGGAATGATTGTAAACTGTATCTCGGCGTTCCTCCGAAGCTAAGAAAACGAGCTTTTTATCCGGCATTACCAAATTACTTTCAAACTAGAAATTATTCAAGAAATAAGGAAAAAAAGATTAGTTAATTTGATTAAGTTATTAGAATTTAAGCCAAAATTTATAATATCCACAGATTTATCCACATTAATTACATAAATTGATTATAGTCTAAAAAGGGATTTTTTTTTGAATTTCTCTAAAAAAAGAATACTTAAAAGTTAGAATATATATTTTTAATTTTCAATAAATGATCGATAATAGACCTTTATCCCCACATCTAAGTATTCACAAAAAGGTATTAACTGCTGTCTTTTCTATTTTTCACAGATTAACTGGCATTTTTTTAACATTAGGTTCATTTTTTCTAGTCTTTTGGTTTTTATCAGTTTTAATTGGAGAAAATTTTTATAATTATTTTCAAATTGTTTCTTCAAATTTAATTTTTAAAGTAATTTTATTTTTTTGGACATTGGCATTTTTTTATCATTTATTTAATGGTATTCGCTATTTATTCTGGTCTTTTAGTTTGGGAATGGATTTAAAAACAGTTTACCTATCAGGTTACATAGTTTCATTATTAACGATTATTGCCACAATCATAGTCTGGTATTTATGAATATTATAAAAAAAAACTATAAAAATAGCTGGATAGCGCAAAGAGTTACTGCAACAATGTTATTACCTTTATCGTTTTGGTTTATTTATCATTGTATTTTGTTTCAAAATCAATCTTATGAAGAAATTAGGATTTTTTTTGAATCATTTTTTAATAGTTTTCTTTTTTTATTAATGATGTTGGCAATACTATTGCATTCAAAAATAGGCTGTGAAACTATTATACAGGATTATATTTCAGCAAAAAATTTAAAAATATTTTTAATACGATTTATAAATTTAATAATATTAGCTTCAGCTATTGTAGTTGTAGTGGGAATTTTAAAATTAAATCTTTTTTAATGAATAAAGCTTATAATATTATTGATCATAATTATGATGTAGTTGTTATTGGTGCAGGAGGATCAGGTTTACGTTCTACTTTAGGGTTGGCTGAATCTGGTTTAAATGTAGCATGTATATCAAAAGTTTTTCCAACCAGAAGTCACACTGTTGCAGCGCAAGGCGGTATAGGCGCAGCACTAGGCAATATGGGTGAGGATAATTGGAAATGGCACATGTTTGATACGGTTAAAGGCTCTGATTGGCTTGGAGATCAAGATGCAATAGAGTATCTTTGTTCAAAAGCTCCAGAGGCAATTGAAGATTTAGAAGAATATGGAATGCCATTTAGTAGGACTGAAGAGGGCAAAATTTATCAACGACCTTTTGGAGGTCATTTAACTAGTAATGGTGAGGGCCCACCAGCTATGCGAGCTTGTGCTGCAGCAGACAGAACAGGACATGCTTTATTACATACTTTGTATCAACAATCTTTAAAGAATTCTGTTGAATTTTTTATAGAATATTATGTTCTAGATTTACTTATAGATGATGATGGGACTTGCAAAGGAGTGATTGCTTGGTGTCTTGAAGATGGAACTTTACATAGATTCTTATCTCACCAAACTATTATCGCAACAGGAGGGTATGGACGTGCATATTTTTCTTCAACAAGTGCCCACATCTGTACTGGTGATGGAAGCGCAATGGCTTTAAGGCAAGGATTGCCTTTATCAGATATGGAATTTATTCAATTTCATCCTACTGGAGTTTACGGAGCCGGGGTTTTAATAACAGAAGGTGCTAGAGGAGAGGGAGGTTATTTAACAAATAGTGATGGAGAACGTTTTATGGAACGTTATGCCCCTAATGCAAAAGATCTAGCTTCTCGAGATGTTGTAAGCAGAGCAATGACGATTGAAATAAATGAAAACAGAGGATGTGGAGAAAATTCTGATCATGTTTTGCTTCATCTAGAGCATATTAATTCGAACACTATTCACAAAAGATTACCAGGAATATCAGAAACAGCAAAAATTTTTGCAGGCGTAGATTTAACTAAAGACCCTATCCCAGTTTTACCTACCGTACATTATAACATGGGAGGCATTCCAACAAATTATAGAACTGAAGTACTTAACCCAACAACTGACAATCCTGATAAAATTTGTGAGGGACTTATGGCAGTTGGAGAAGCAGCATGCGTTTCTGTACATGGAGCTAATAGATTAGGAACAAATTCTTTAATTGATTTATTAGTTTTTGGTAAAGCCTCTAGTATTACTGCAAGAAAAAAAACAAAACCAAATTCAGCTAAAGTTAATATTCACCAAAGATGTACTGAAGAAATATTAAATCGATTTGATCTTATTAGACATAACAAAGGAGAAATTTTTTCAGGAGAAGCGCGAAATGAAATGCAAAAAATAATGCAAAAAAAATGTGCTGTTTTTAGAACTGAGTATTTAATTAAAAGTGGTATAAAAGAATTTGAAACTGTTGAAAGAAAAATGGAAAATATTCAAGTTAAAGATCAATCACTTATTTTTAATACAGATTTAGTAGAAACATTAGAATTGCACAATTTAATGGAACAATCAAAAGTAACATTATATTCAGCTCTTAATCGAAAAGAAAGTAGAGGTGCTCATGCTAGGGAAGACTATCCTGAAAGAGATGATAAAAATTGGCTTGTTCATAGTCTAGTATGGTTAGATAAAAAAGGAAATATAAAATTAGATAAGAAGCCTGTAAATTTAAATACCTTAACTAATCACGTTCAACCAATCCCACCCAAGAGAAGAGTGTATTAATATTATGGCTGATTTTATTTTACCAAAAAATTCAAAAATCAAAGAAGGCAAAACATATCCTTTTGAAGGAAATAAAGATTCAACAAAAAAATTAATTATATACCGATGGGATCCTGAAGAGAATGAAAATCCTAGATTAGATAAATATGAAGTTGACTTA
>CACJSL010000005.1 GCA_902596065.1 uncultured Alphaproteobacteria bacterium
CTTTGAAATTTTATCCAAAAGATCACATTGAATAAATTTAATATTGTTACAATATATTTTTTTTGAGTTAATTCTAGCAACGTCAAGAGCTTTAGAAGAAATATCTGTTGCTACTACTTTCGCATTTAAATATTCTTTAGCTAGAGAAATAGCTATGCAACCCGAACCAGTACAAAGATCTAAAATTTTTAATTTCTTATTTTTGTTAGGAAAATAATTTAGAACTTTTTCAATAATAAGCTCAGTTTCAGGTCTAGGATCAAGGACAAATTGATTAACATAAAAATTATATTTCCAAAATGACTTTGAATTAAATATTTTAGATATGGGTTCTTTTTTTAATCTTCTATCAAAAGAATCTTTAAATATTTGAAGGTCAATTTGTTTAATATTAAAATTACTAAAAAAAATTTCTTTATCAATAGCGGATGCTCTATTTAGAAGAGCTCTTAATTCTATTTCTGGATAATCAAAATGCATACTTAATTCTTTTAAGTGTAAATTTAAAAAATTATTCATTATTTAATTCTGCTAATTTTTTAGTTTCATCGTCAGCACTTAAAGGTGTAATTAAATCATTTAATTGACCCTCTAAAATCTCTGTTAAATTATAAAGTGTAAGATTAATGCGATGATCAGATACTCTTCCTTGAGGAAAATTATATGTTCTAATTCTTTCAGATCTATCACCAGATCCCACTTGAGATTTTCTATTTTTAGCCCTTTCTTGGTTTTTTATTTGTGTTTCTTTATCTAGTATTCTTGATCTTAAAATTTTCAAGCCTTTGGCTTTATTTTTATGTTGAGATTTTTCATCTTGCTGAGAAACTACTATCCCTGTAGGTATATGAGTAATTCTTACAGCGCTATCAGTAGTATTAACAGATTGACCTCCTGGTCCGCTAGATCTAAAAACATCTATTCTCAAATCTTTTTCTTCTATATGAATATCAATTTCTTCAGCTTCAGGTAATACTGCTACCGTAGCAGCAGATGTATGAACCCTGCCACTGTTTTCTGTTGTAGGAACTCTTTGAACTCTATGAACTCCTGATTCATACTTTAATTTTGAAAAAACATTTTTCCCAGAAATATTACATATTACCTCTTTAATTCCTTTTAAGCCAGTTTCTGATATTGATAAGATATCAAATTTCCATGAATTTAATTCTGAATATTTTTGATACATTGAAAATAAGTCTGCTGCAAAAAGAGAAGCTTCGTCACCTCCAGTCCCTGCCCTTATCTCTAGTATAGAATTTTTACCATCATTAATATCTTTAGGTATCAAGGATTTTAACAAATCTTCTTCTAATTTTTTTAGAGTGATTTTTTTTTCTTTAATCTCTTCTTCTGCTATTTCTCTAATTGAAAGATCTTGATCTTTTAAAAGCTCTTCAAGATTTTTTAATTCACTACTATTTTTATTAAATGAGTTAATTAAATCAACTATTGGAGTAATTTCAGAATATTCCTTATTTAAATCAATTATTTCATTTGTCTTAAAAGTATCTTGGTTAGATAGTTTTTTTTCTATCAATTTATGCTTATTGATTATTGCTTCAAGTTGCAAATAAAAATCTTTCATTAGTTTAAATCTTTAATGATATTTTCTATTGTTTTTTTTTCTTGAACATTTCTTTTTAAATCTTTTATTGTACAAAGATTTTTTTGCACCTCTTCTTCTCCAATAATTATTGCATATCTAGCTCCAAGTTGATTAGCATAAGATAAAGATTTTTTTAAATTGTATTTATAATCAAAATGAATATTAATATTTTCACTTCGAAGTTTATTGGCAACTTTAAGTCCATACTCTCTAAAAGATTCATTTATAATTATTAGATGGATTGTTTTTTGTAATGATTTTATATCATCCATTAACATAATTAAACGCTCTATACCTCCAGCCCAACCCACTCCGGGAATATCGGGGCCTCCTAGTAATTTTGTTAAGCCATCATACCTGCCACCACCAATCAATGTATCTTGGGAGCCTAAATCTAATGTTTTAAATTCAAACACAGTATGACAATAATAATCAAGTCCTCTTACTAAATTTGTATTTATAGAAAATTCAATAGACATATTTTTTAATATTTTTTGAATATTGGAAAATTTTTCTTTAGCTTCATTCGAATAAAAATCAGATATTTTTGGCGCATTTAAATTAATTTCAACATCCATAGAATCTTTTGAGTCGAGGATCCTTATAGGATTAGAGACGATTTTATTTTGCGATTCCTCCGTTAATTTTTCTTTTTTTTCTTTAAAATATTTGCTCAAGGCTGCACTAAATTTAGATAAAGTATCTTTATCTCCCAAAGAATTTATAAATAAATTAATTTTTTTTTCAGGAAGTATATTTTTTAAAAAATTATTTGCTAAAACAATTAATTCTATATCAGATGATATATCGTGAGTTCCAAGTATTTCAAAATTAATTTGATTAAATTGTCTGTACCTTCCCTTTTGAGGTCTCTCTCTCCTAAACATTGGCCCAAGGCCGTATAATTTTTTTGGAAGTTTTTCCAAAAGATTGTTACTTATTGCCGATCTTATCATAGGTGTAGTATATTCTGGCCTTAAAGTAATCAAATCTTCATTTTTATCTTTAAAGGTATACATTTCTTTAAGAACGACATCGCTATTTTCACCTAATGGTTTTTTAAATAAGTCTGCTGATTCAAAAATAGGAGTAATAATCTCTTCAAAATTATAGATACTAGAATAATGACTGATCATATCCTGAATAGCTCTGTATTTTAAAACTTGTTGTCCAAAAAAATCATGAGTTCCTCTTACTGGTGTAATTTTCATAACTAACTCTTGTTCATATCCATAATTTCATCAGCTTTTTTTCTTATTATGCTCTCTAAATATGAAGGAAGTTCTCTGTTTGTAATTCTATGGTCTTTTTTACCATTAATATATATCATATGTGTTCCATTTCCTCCTCCAGTAATTCCTACTTGAGTCATTGTTGCTTCTCCAGGGCCATTAACAACACATCCAATTATAGATACTGTTATAGGCACATTAATATCTTCTAAAGAAGATTCTAGTTTTTTTACTGTTTCTATAACAGGAAACTGTTGTCTTGCACATGAGGGACAAGAAATAATTTTAACCCCCCTATTTCTAATACCTAGGCCTTTTAGTATTTCATAACCTACTCTTACTTCTTCTTCTGGCTCATCAGATAGAGATACTCTTAAAGTGTCTCCTATACCTTTAAGTAACAATTGGCCAAGACCCATCGAAGATTTGACTGATCCACTTCTTCTTCCACCTGCCTCTGTTATACCAAGATGAAGAGGGTAGTCACAAAGTTCAGACAAACCTTCATAAGATTTAATAGCTAAAAAAATATCTGAGGCCTTTACACTTATTTTAAAATTATAAAAATCATGATCTTCTAAAATTTTTATATTATTCATTGCACTTTCTATAAGGGCATCAGGATTAGGCTCAGAATATTTTTCTAAAATTTTTTTTTCTAAACTCCCGCCATTTACACCTATTCTAATAGAACACTCATTGTCCTTAGCTGCTTTAATTACTTCCTTAATCTTTTCTTTTGAACCGATATTACCAGGATTAATTCTTAAACAGGAAGCGCCATTTTTAGCCGACTCTATAGCTCTTAAATAATGAAAATGAATATCTGCAATAATAGGTACCTTAGATTCTTTGCAAATTTCTTTTAAAGCATCTGTTGAATTTTTATCTGGAACAGATACTCTCACTATGTCAGCCCCAATATCTGTAACTCTTTTTATTTGTGCTAAGGTGGACTTAATATCAATGGTAGGCGTATTAGTCATAGTTTGGACTAATATTGGATTCTTGCCCCCAATTTTTAAATCCCCAACATTTATAGTACGTGTTTTACGCCTATCAATTTTTTGATACGAACGTTCCATCTTTTATTTACTTATTAAAATTATTATCAATGACTAAAGATTCAACAACTTCTCCTAATTTTCCAACTTTTCCTTTCACTATTCCATCTATAGAAACAATTATATTACCAGCATTACCTGCAGTAAGGTTAAAATTTTTAGATAGATTATAAGTGTATTCTTCATTTTGATTCATTAACTTGCTAAAAATTATATTGTCATCTTTATCTCTCAATTGTATCCAAGTGGAATCTATAAATTTTAAAGTAATAATTTTATTATTAAAATTAATTTTTTTATCAGGCGTAGAAGCAATAGCACTAGAAGAACTAATTTTTTTATTCGGATTAACTTTTAATAAACCTTCTTTTCTATTATTCTTATCTTTTTGAATATTTTTATCATTTTGCATAAGAATAATATTCATTTCTTCTAATTCAATATTAGCAATTAAATTTTCCGGTATATCAGGTGTAATTGCAAAATTCTTATTAAAATCATTTTGACTATAAAATATAAAATAAAAACCAAAAGCTACTACTAATATTGAAAAAACTGCTAATGATCTAGGAATAGAAAATAAAAAATTTGATTTTATCGGTTTTGCAATCTCCTTGATGTTATCTTTTTTATTATAAGAAGTCTGAATTTTAAAATTTTCTATAATTTCATGTTCATTCAAATGTAAAAATTTTGCATATGATCTAATATGCCCTATGAGATAAACAGAGTCTAGATAGTCTGGAAAATTATCTTCCTCTATTAAACTCAAAATCTCATTACTAACATTTAGCTCTTTCGAAATATAAGATAATTTATAATTTTTTTTAACTCTTGCGTTTTTTAAATGTTCTCCAATAAATTCCATAAAATAAAATTAAATATAAATATTTTTATTACTTCTTATCTAGATTGTATACATCATGAAGCGACTGTATTGCAAGATCTGTATATATTTTTTTAATCAAAACACTTATTTTAATTTCTGAAGTTGATATTGCTTGTATATTTATCTTATTTTTAGCAAGAGTAGTAAACATTTTTTCAGCAACTCCTGATTGTGACATCATACCCATACCAACAACAGAAATCTTTGCTATATCAGTATCTGTAGACAAATTTGAATAATTCAATTCATCATATTTTGCTTTAATAATTTTTTTAGCTTCATCTAATTCATTATTGGGAACTGTAAAGGTAATATTTGCATTAATACCATCTTGTGAAATATTTTGGACTATCATATCAACATTAATATTATTACTAGCCATTAAGCCAAAAATTAAAGCAGAAATACCTGGTTTATCTGGTATTCCAGAAATTGTTATCTTAGATTCATTTTTACTGTAGGAAACTCCACTTACAATTTCATTTTCAATTAATTCATTTTCATTAACTATATACGTTCCTTTTTGATTTGTGAATGAGGAAAGAACTTGAAGAGTAAGATTATTTTTCATTGCCAATTCAACTGATCGAGTCTGCAAAACTTTAGCTCCAGTAGAAGACATTTCCAACATTTCTTCATATGTTAATTTGTTAATTTTTTTCGCTTTATTTTCAATATTCGGATCAGTGGTATATACACCATCAACATCAGTATAAATATCACATCGTTCTGCTCTAATAGAAGATGCTATAGCCACAGCAGTAGTATCTGAGCCACCCCTTCCTAAAGACGTTATATGTCCATGCGTGCTTATACCTTGAAAACCAGCTAAAACAATAACATCATATAATTGAAAATATTTATTTAAATTTTCATTATTAATATTCAATATTCTTCCTTTTTCGTGTTGTTCATCTGTAATTATTGGTATTTGCCAACCTAACAAAGGAATACTTTTGATTCCTTCTTTTTTTAATAACATAGAAAGAAGACCAATAGTAACCTGCTCACCAGAAGTTAATATTAAATCAGCTTCTTTTGGAGCCTTAAAATCAACTTTATTAATTAATGATTGTAATTCATTAGTTACCCCTGCCATAGCAGAGAGAATAACTACAATCTTATAATTAACTGATTCTGATTTTACAGTTTGAGCAATTTTTCTTATTTTTTCTACGGTTGCAACTGATGTGCCACCAAATTTCATTACAATAGTACTCATTTATTAAAAACTTCTTTTAATTTATTTAAAGGGTTATTATTATGTTTCCAAAAAAGTACAAGTTTTATGAACAAAAAAAAATCAAAAAAACAAGAATACGATAATTTTTCATCAATTGCAGAGGAATGGTGGAAACCAGAAGGAAAATTTAGAATATTACATAAAATATTACCGGTAAGAATTGATTATATTTTAAATAAAATTCATTATAAAAAAATAAAAAAGCTTGAAATTCTTGATTTAGGATGCGGTGGTGGATTAACTTGTGAACCCCTAGCAAGATTAGGAGCTAGTGTAACTGGAGTAGATTTTGTTGAAGAAAATATAAAAGTTGCTAAAAATCATGCTATTCAATCTAACTTGAATATTAGCTATTTTCACAATGACATTGACTCTATTAAAATTAAAAAGAAATATGACGTAATTCTTATTCTTGAAGTATTAGAACATTTAGATAATTGGGAATCACTAATAAAAAAGATAAAAAAAAATTTAAAACCTAAAGGAAAAGTAGTTTTTTCAACAATAAATAAAACGCAATTAGCTAGAATAACAAGTATTTTTATAGCTGAAAATATTTTAAATTGGGTTCCTAAAAATACCCATGATTACAACAAATTAATTAAACCAGAAGATTTAATTAAAGTTTTAAAAAAAAATAAATTTAAGATTGAAAATATTGAGGGTATGAATTTTAATCCAATCACCCGAGAATGGAATTTAAGTAAAAATTTTTATCCAATAAATTATTTTTGTACAGCTGAAATAATTTAATTCGTTTTTTTAGATGGAGTCCATGGTAATGGAACTACACTGATTTCCTCATCAATAAGTTCTTTTGTTTGATCTAAACTAGCTTCACCGTATATAGGTCTTTCATCTATTTCACCATATTTCATTTTTTTTGCTTCTTCGGTAAAATTTGAGCCAACATAATCAAAATTTTTTTCAATAATTTTTTTATATTTTTTTATATTATTAATAACAGTTTTTTTATTTTTATTGTATTTTTTTGCATTAGATTTTTTTGAAAGGTTAGGTGACATTAAAAATTTTTTTATTGATGAACTATTACAATTTGGGCAATTTATAATATTTTTTTTACGTTGTTTTTCATAATCTTTAGAATTGTCAAAAGATCCTTCAAACTCAAATTGGCAAGATTTGCAAACTAAATTAAATACAATCATTTTTTATAATATTATATTTTTTTTCTATTTTTCAATACCTACATTTTCATTAAGATTAAATATGTCAATAATTGAACTTTGTTTAGCAATAGATTCATTAATAGTCATTTTACTTGGAAGTGTAATGCCCATATTTGGAAATAAAGTAAAATTTTTAGACTCTTGATTACTTATGACTTTAAATGTCTTTAAGCCTCTTAAAATAATGCATAAACTATCATTCTGCAAAGAGTTTTTTAATCTAGATAAAGCTTCATTATAATTGTTAAATTTAATACTTAATTTAATATTGTTGTATTCTTTAATTTCTTGAAAATTTTTTATGTCTTCATATGACTTAATATTTAAGTCTATAATTTTTTCAATTAAAGAAAATTTAAGCTTCTCTAAATAATTTATTCCTAATATTTTTTCATTAATTTCTTTGTTGCTTGCAATAATAAACTTATCTATTTCTTTAAAAAAACTCTCCATACAAATTATTATTACACTGAATATCTAATTAATAAAACAAATTTTATGAACGGTAATCTGCGTTGATTCTAATATATTCATGAGTTAAATCAGATGAATATACTGTTCTTTGAAATTTTCCTAGACCTAAATCTACCTTAATTTTTATGTGCTTATTTAGCATATATTTATCAAGTTTTTTAAGATTAATTTTTTCATATTTATGCCCTTTATTTGCAACTAAATAATTGCCAAACATAAGTTTAATTTTGTTTTGCACAACTTGACTATCTGCTTTGCCTATAGCCATTATCACTCTTCCCCAATTAGCATCCTCTCCAGCGATAGCTGTTTTAACTAAGGGAGAGTTTGCAATTGAAAAACTAACTTCTGTAGCTTGTTTGTATGTTTTTGCTCCACTTACTCTAACTTCAATTAATTTAGAAATTCCCTCACCATCTGAAATAATTTGTAAAGCCAAATCGGACATAACTTCCTTTAATCCAAGAGATATTTTATTAATTATATTTGGAGATTTAATTTTTTGCTGATTATTATCTGAAAGTGAAAATAGCATCAAAGTATCACTCGTTGAAGTATCACTATCCACGCTAATAGAATTGAAACTAGTATCAAGGTTTGTATGCAGTATTTTTTTTAAAATACCTTTTGATAGATTTGCTTCAACAAAAATATAGCTTAGCATAGTTCCCATATTCGGAAAAATCATTCCTGAACCTTTGGCAAAACCAAAAATTTTTATAATTTTAGAATTTATTTTAATTTTTTTTACTATATTCTTTGGATAAGTATCTGTTGTCATAATTGCTTTTGAGGCTGATAACAAATTTTTGGTTTGTGATTTTAAAATAGTTGGAAATACTTTTATTATTTTATCTGGATTTAATTTTTCACCAATGACGCCAGTTGAAGAAACTAAAACTTGACTCTTTTTGCAATTAAAATATTTCGTAGCCACAGAAACATATTTATCTATTGCTATAATGCCATTTTTGCCAGTATGGGCATTTGCATTTCCAGCATTAATAATTAATAATTTACAAAAACCTCTATTATTCTTTTTGTCCCAAATAATTGGTGCTGAAGGTGTTGAGGTTTTTGAATATACTACAGATAAAGGTGTTAATTCTTTGAAAACTACTACTAATAAATCATCCATTTTTTTTTTAAATCCAACATGAAAAGTATAAAAATCTAGATATTTAGATTTAAAATTCTTAGCTTTCTTTATTTTAAAAAGAAAATTGTGATTATTTTTTAAATAAAGTCTTTCATTACTTGAAAGAGCTAAATCCTTAGTAGATCTCTTATTCGCCATATGATAACAGCCAATATCATAAAAATGCTAAAATTTGTAAATAAACTATTTGGATCTTCTAGTAAAAATAAGCTGAAATCTTATTACAAAATAATAGAAACTATCAATAGTCTTGAAAAAGATATAACTATTTTAAGTGACGAGGATTTACAAAAAAAAACTAAGCTTTTTAAAGAACAAATTGAAAAGGGCATATCTCTTAATCAAATACTGCCTGAAGTTTTTGCTGTAGTTAGAGAAGTTGCTCAAAGAACTATAGGTTTAAGACATTTTGATGTTCAATTATTAGGAGGTATTGTTCTGCACGAAGGAATGATTGCAGAAATGAAAACTGGTGAAGGCAAAACTCTTGTCGCTACTTTGGCAGCTTATTTAAATTCTCTATCTGGTGATAAAGTTCATATAGTTACGGTTAATGATTATCTAGCAGAAAGAGATTCGGAATGGATGGGAAAAATATACAAATTTTTAGGTCTGACAGTAGGATGCATTACTTCTAAAACAGAACATGAAGAAAGAATAAAACATTATAATTGTGATGTAGTATATGCAACAAACAATGAAATAGGTTTTGATTATTTAAGAGATAATCTTAAAAGTGAACATAAATCTTTATTTTTTAAAGATAACTCTTTTGCTATAGTTGATGAAGTTGATAGTATTTTAATTGATGAAGCTAGAACTCCTTTAGTTATATCAGGACAATCAAATAGTGATATTGAAATATTTCCAAAAATTAATTCTATAATAAAGTTTTTAAAAAAAGATGATTATGAAATAAATGAAGAAAGCAAAAGTGTTTTACTGTCTACTCAAGGAATGGATCTAGCAGAAAAATTATTATTAGAAAATAATTTAATTGCTGGAGGTACACTTCAAGACTTAGATAATATGGGCTTAAATCATAATATTATACAAGCTTTAAGAGCTCATTATCTTTTTATAAAAGATAAAGATTATATAATTAAAAATAATCAAATTATAATTATTGATGAGCTATCAGGAAGACAAATGGAAGGACGTAGATATGGAGATGGGCTTCATCAAGCTATTGAGGCAAAAGAAGGATTAAAAATACAAAAAGAAAATCAAACTATCGCTTCTATAACATATCAAAATTTTTTTCGTATTTACAAAAAATTAAGTGGAATGACGGGAACAGCAAAAACTGAGGCTGAGGAATTTGAGGGGATATATAATTTACTTGTATTTGAAATTCCGCCAAATATTAAGATAAATAGAAATGATCGTAATGATGAAATCTATAGAACAAAAAAAGAAAAATATGATGCAGTAATAAACTTAGTTTTAGAACGTAATAATAAGAAACAACCCATTCTAATTGGCACTACTTCAGTTGAAAACTCAGAATTGATTTCAAAATTGTTAATTAAAAATAATATAAGTCATAAAGTTTTAAATGCTAAAGTTCATGATCAAGAAGCAGAAATTATTTTACAATCTGGAATTCCTGGAAATGTAACAATTTCAACAAATATGGCTGGAAGAGGTACTGATATTAAGCTTGGAGGCGATAATGAAAAGTTAAAAGAAGAAGCAATTAAAGCAGGAGGGTTACTTGTTATAGGAACTGAAAGACATGAAAGTAGAAGAATTGATAACCAACTTCGAGGAAGATCTGGAAGGCAAGGAGATATAGGTGAAAGTATTTTTTTTCTTTCTCTTGAAGATGACTTAATGCGTATATTTGGTTCCCAAACTTTAGATAATGTTTTATCTAAATTAGGAATTAAAGAAGGTGAAGCTATAACTCATTCATTAATCACTAGAGCTCTTGAAAAAGCACAGCAAAAAGTAGAGTCACATAATTATGACATTAGAAAACAATTATTAAAATTTGATGATATTTTAAATGACCAAAGAAAAATAATTTACAAAAATAGAAAAGAGATTCTTGAAACTAATGATCAGTCAGAAATAGTTCAAGAAATGACAGATGATTTAATTGATGAATTGATTATACAATCTATACCTCCAAAAAAATATAGTAATGAGTGGGATTCTGAACTTTTAAAAAATAGAGTAAATGATGTATTTAATCTCTCTTTGCCTATCAAAGAATGGTTTGAAGAAGAAGGAGTTGATGAAGAAGAAATTAAAAAAAGATTATATGACCAAGTGAACCAAAAATATATTCAAAAAAGAAATAAATACTCTCAAAATTTACTATCTTTTGCTGAAAAAAGAGTAATGCTTTTTCAAATAGATAAAGATTGGCGAGAGCATTTAGCTGCAATGGATACTTTAAGGAGTAGTGTTAATCTCAGAGCTATGGGAGGAAAAGATCCTTTTTATGAATATAAAAAAGAATCTTTTGAATATTTTAATGCAATGCTATCTGAACAAAACGAAAAGGTGCTAAAAACTTTATTTAATTTAGAGCTAGTTGCACAAAATAGTGAGTCAGGTTCAATAAAAAAAATTGATAATACAAAAAGAATATTATCAAAAAAAATAGGTAGGAATAATCCTTGTCCTTGTGGTTCAGGAAAAAAATATAAATTTTGTCACGGAAGTTAATAATTTTGAGTTATATTCAAATATTTATTATTTCTATTTTTTAATAAATTTGCAGCAGAAATTTCTTTCAATATTTTTGAATTATCTAATATAATATTTTTAATTAATCTATATTGTTCAGCAGGATATCTATGAGCGCCTCCATGCATTTCCTTTGCAATTTCATCAATAATTCCAAATTTCAAACAATCCTGAGCTGTGAGCTTTAATGATTCTGCTGCTTTTTGAACAAATTCAGTACTTTTCCATAATATTGAAGAACACCCTTCAGGTGAAATTACAGAGTAAATTGAATTTTCAAGCATAATTACTTTATCTGCAGTTGCAAGAGCTATAGCCCCACCTGATCCACCTTCTCCTATTATTATCGATATCACAGGAACACTTACTTTTAGGCTTACAGCAATTGAAGATGCAATAGATTCAGATTGGCCTCTTTCTTCTGCTTCTTTACCTGGAAATGCACCTGCCGTATCAACAAAAGTAATGATCGGTAAATTTAATTTTTCAGACAAAAGCATTAATCTTTGTGATTTTCTATATCCTTCAGGTTTAGCCATTCCAAAATTGTGCTTAATTCTTGATTCCATTGAATTTCCTTTTTCAGTACCTATAATCATAAACGATTGGTCATTTATTTTACCTATTCCACCAATTATAGATCGATCTTCTCCAAATTTTTTGTCACCTGCTAAAGAAACAAAATCATTAAAAATGGCATTGATATAATCTAAGCAATGAGGTCTATTAGGATGTCTGGCTATCTGTACTTTTTGCCATGCATTTAAATTAGTATAAATTTTTTTTAATACTTTATCTCTTTCCTTTTTATAATATTCAACTTTATTATTATTTTTTAGTTCCTTTTTTGATTCTAAATTGTTAATTTTTAAATCAATCTCCTCTATCGGTTTTTCAAAATCGAAGTATTTGATCATTAAATTATTTTATTATCCTCTAAAACCTCTAACAAAATATTATTTATTATTGTGCCTTCTTTATAATTTTGTAAATTTAATAAAATAATTCTTAAATGTTCAGGATGAATATCTGTCCATTTTTTTCCATCAATTGATAAAATAATGTTAAATAATAATTTAATTTGATTATTTTTTTTAGAGGCATTTCTTATAGATTCTAATAAGTATAATGCTGGCATTTCTTTACTTTCTTGAATCTTTTTTTGTATCTCAAAGGGGTTTTCATTTTCACTATTTAATATGGAAAAGATTAAATTTAAAACTTCAATTTTATTTGAATTCTGCTCATTATTATCAACTAAATTAGTGCTCATATATTTTAAATTTTCATATAATATTTCTGTTAAATTCTCCTCTTCATTAATTGCGTACAAATTTAATAAAAGCTTTGAGGAGTTTAGTTTAGATATTGATAATTTATCATCAACGGCACTTTCTGCAAATATAAGCCATTTATTAGCATTTTCATAATCCTTACTCATAATATAAGCTTTTGCTATGCTTGGACCATACATTGAAATTTCACTTGAAGGCTCAATTGTGTTTAAACTTTTCTTAGATATTTGATATGCTATACTCTCTAAATTATTTTTCTCAGCAAACTCCCAAAATTGAATAATAGCCTCTAATCTTGTAATAGGAAGAAGCTGTACATTTATTAGCTGATAAAAATATGCCATTCCAATTTCTATATTTCCATTTAATGTGTTTAATACTTCTGAGGGATTGTTAAGTTGATCATAGGTAAAATCAACAGTTTGATATAATGCAGATAAACTATCTATATTAATTAAATTTTCTAAAAATGCAAAATGAGCAGCCTTTAATCTTAAATTGATATCAGTCGCAAAACTTAAAATAATAGGCATTGATAAATTTATTGGATCTATATTAAAAAAATTTTTATTTAGAGGTAAGTTTGCTATTCTATGCATAGCACTATACAAAAATATATCTCTTGAATTATCAGAAAAAATAACATTCTCTAATTCATTTTCAAAATCAATAAGTTTGCTTAATAAAAATTGAAAATAATCATCTTGAATTGTTTCTGTTTCTATTAATAATGCATTCAAAAGATTGGCTTGATCAAACTTTTCTTCAAGTATTAAACAAAAAATATCTATCTTAAGAAAAAAATTAGTTTCACTATTTAAATCTAAATCTTTTATACTTTCTCTATAATTACAAGCTTCACTCAAATTATATGTTGATAGTAAATAATTTAAAGTAAATTGTTTATAATAACTATCATTCATGTTATCCGAAGGAGAGTCAATTGATTGGATAATCTCATATGCTTTTTTTCTATCTCCTAATTTAAGCAAATTATTAATTAAAAACCTATTAAACTCTTCTTCGCTAAATCCATTAGGAACTATTTTAGTTGAAGCCAAAGTAGAAATAATTTCATTTTTTAAAACAGAAGAATGAATTTTGTTTATGTTATCTAATAAATATAATATTTCTTCTTTATTAACTTCTTGCCAAATATTGTTTAGCTCTTCAACTTTGTTAGTGTTTAATGTTTCATCAATTTCTTCAATTATTTTTAATTTTTCTTCAAGATTGAATAAATCCTTATCATTATCATTTTGAATATCTTCAGATATTATTTCTTGTTTAAATTGTTGATTATTTTCATTTTCAAAATTTTCAATTAAAACCTGATCTATGGATTTATTGTGTAATTCAATAATAGTAATTTCATTTGCAAATACAGATTTTATAAAAAATAATATTATGATATATAATGCTATTCTCATTTAATATTTAACTCATAATTTTCAGTTATTATTGCAGAGGGTGAAGGTATATCTATAAAATACATTATGATAAAAAAACATATCAATATAATTACAGGAAATAAGACAATATAATTTTTTTTCATAAAAACCTTAATATAAATGATAAAGTGGCTTATTATAGTTTATTAATCTTTTTTTTAAGTTTTTTTTAATCTGTTAGAATATTGTCATAAATATGAAAAGCCCAAATTTTAGGAAAAAATCTAATAAACACACTAATAAGTCTATAGCTATTATTGGTCATATGGGCTCAGGCAAAACATTAATAGGAAAATTAATAGCAAAAGAGTTAAATTATAGATTTTTTGACAGCGATAAAATTATTGAAAAAAATACTCAAAAAACAATTAGAAACATTTTTAATGATAAAGGTGAAGCTGAATTTAGAAAAATCGAAGAAAAAACAATTATTAATTTACAAAATGAAACAAAAATAGTCTTGTCTTTGGGAGGTGGAGCGATTTTGAGTGCTCAAACAAGAAAATTACTCAAAACTCATTTTATAACAGTATTTTTAGATACTGATTTTGAAATATTACAACAAAGATTAAAAAAATCATATAAAAGACCATTATTAATAAATGAAAATATTTTACAAAAATTAAAAAAATTGGATAATATTAGAAGGAAGTATTATCTGTTGGCAGATATCAAAATAAATAACTATGAAAGCCCTAAAAATACTGTTTCTATTTTTCTAAAAGAATTTAATCAATTAGATGAAAAAAATTATTAAAATTAATACGAAAAGTCATAATTATAAAATTATTATTGAAAAAAACTCAATATTAAAAGAGATTTTAAGAGAAGAAAAAAAACAAAAAAATTTTATAATAATTGATAAAAAACTTTTATCCCTAATAACTAAATTAAAAAAAAATAAAAATTTTAATTTGATAACTATTCAGGGGGGAGAAAAAATTAAATCTTTAAAATATTTTGAAGATATTACTAATAAATTATTAAAATTAAAAATAGATAGAAAATCTTGCATTATTGCAATAGGTGGAGGTACTATAGGTGATTTATCAGGATTTATTGCAAGCACAGTTTTGAGAGGTGTAAAATTTATTTTAGTTCCAACTACGCTTCTATCTCAAGTTGATAGTTCCATAGGTGGAAAAAATGGAGTTAACACATCATATGGAAAAAATTTAGTTGGTACATTTTATCAGCCAAATAAAGTGATAATTGATGACTCAATTTTAAATTTTTTACCAAAAAAACAAATTATATCGGGTTATGCTGAAATTCTAAAGCATGCGATAATAAAAAATAAAAACTTTTATTTTTGGCTTAAGAAAAATTATAAGAAAATTATAAAATTAGATTCCAAATATATATCTACCGCAATAATGGAAAGTATAAAAATTAAGGCACATTTTGTCAAAATAGATGAAAATGAAATTTTAATTAATGATAATTCTAGAGCGATGTTAAATTTTGGTCATACCTTTGGACATGCTTTGGAATCAATGAATAACTATAAAAGAAATCTTATTCATGGTGAAGCTATCTCTATAGGTATGTGTCTAGCAATGAAAATTTCATGCAAAATGAATTTAATATCAATCAATGAATACAATGATTTTATTCTTCATCTAAAAAATGTTGGTCTTCCTATTTACGATAAAAGGATTGAAAAAAATACTATATATAATGTTATGATGAATGATAAAAAAAATACTCAAAATCTAATAAATTTAATACTCTTAAAAAGGATTGGAAAAGCTTTTTACAAAAGAGGATTAACAAAAGAAAAAATTAAAAGTTATCTAATTAAATAATACATGAGTTTAATAAATCTTTCATTGCTAGTTGTAATTATATTTTTAATTCTATTATCTGGTTTTTTGTCAGGATCAGAAACGGCTATAACAGCTACTTCTAAAGCTAGAATTATTTCTAAACTTAAAAAAGGTACAAAACGTGCTGAGTATGTAAAAAAAATAATTGACAGTAAGGATAAAGTAATTTCATCACTTCTATTATCTAACAACCTAGTAAATATTTTAGCTTCATCTTTGGCTACAGCTTTTTTTTATGATTTATTTGGTGTGACAGGTATTTTTTATGCTACGTTATTAATGACTTTTTTATTAGTTATATTTGCAGAAGTTCTCCCTAAAACCTACGCTATAAACAAGCCAACAAGATCAGCATTAATGATAGGTCCAATTATATTTTATTTAAACAAAATACTAACACCTTTCGTTTTTGTAATTAACAAAATTGTTAAAGTATTAATCAGTAAAAAAGAAATAAATGATAAAAAATTATCAGATGAACAATCTGAAGAAGAATTACAAGGTGTTATAGATTTGTATGAAACTTCTAATCCTGATTCTGAGCATGAAAAGGAGATGTTACAGAGTATTTTAACACTCAATGATACTACTGTAGAAGAAATTTTTACACATAGAAGAAATATTTATTCTATAAATATAGATCTTTCACTAAGTGAAATTATTAAAATGATTAATCGATCACGATTTACACGAATACCGTTTTGGAAAAATAATCCAGAGAATATCATTGGCTTATTAAATATAAGATCTCTAAATATTGATATGAAAAATAATTTAAATAATAAAAAAATAATTTTAGAAAAAATTGTTAAACCTTGGTTTATACCTTCATCTACAAATTTATTAGATCAATTAGTAGAATTTAAAAAAAAGAAAGAACACCTGGCTTTTGTAGTAGATGAATATGGTGAACTACTGGGTATCATATCACTTGAAGATATAATAGAAGAAATTGTGGGAGAAATTGTTGATGAAATAGATGCTCCAGAAAAAAAATTTATATTAAATAACAAAGGAGTAATAGTTGCAGAAGGAAATCAAAATATAAAAGATTTATATAAAAAGTTTGATTTAGACGTTCCAGAAATAGAATCTTCAACTATCGCTGGACATGTAATGGACCTTGCTAAAAAAATTCCAATGTATGGAGAAATAGTAAAAGATAACAAATTTAATTATAAAATTACCTCACATTCAAGAAAGCAAATATTGCGTTTAGAAATAACTAAAATCTAATTTTTAATTTTAATTTGCAAAGCATGCAAACCATTAGAAAATTCTTGTTTTATTAATGAATTTATTTTTCTATGCAAACTAATTTTATTGATATTACTATTAGATAAATCTTTTAAATTTATTATAAGATGAGATTCAGAATTACCACTAAGACCAAAATGACCTTTGTGGTTAATAGAATCATCTATTAATTCAATACTCCATTCAGGTAATTCCTTAGAAAGGATAGTTTGAATTCTTTGCTTTCTATTCATTGATATTGTTATATATATTAAATTAATGATTAAATTTAAACATGATATTGTAAAGAAAAATTTTTCTTGGGAAAAAAGTAGACCAATAATTTGCGATCATGAAAAATGCAATAATATAGGCGAGTTTAGAGCCCCTAAATCAAGATCTGAATTAAATAATTATTACTATTTCTGTCTTAAACATGTATCAGAATACAACAAATCATGGGATTTTTATCGAGGGCTAAGTGTTGATGAAATTGAATTATCTATGAGAAAAGATACAGTATGGGATAGACCTTCTTGGCCTCTAAAAGGAAATCCAACAAAAATTATGGATCAACTTAATGAATTTATAAAAAATGATTATAGTTTATTTGAGAAAGATAGGAAAATTAATGATTTTCTTAAAAATAAATTTATAGATGAGGATTTAACTAATATTGAACACTTAAGTTTAAAGGTTCTAGGACTCAAATTGCCGATTTCTGTAGAAGAAATTAAAAAAAAATATAAAAAACTAGTGAAATTATATCACCCTGATGTAAATGCTAATAATATAGAGGCTGAAAAAAAATTTAAAGAAATAACAGAGGCTTATAAAATCTTATTAAAAAAATTTATAAAAAAATGACAAGTTTAAATAAAAATATTGTTTTCGAACAAGTTCCAAATATAAAGATTAATACAAAAGAAGTATTTGGAGTAGCATGTGAATTTATAGTTCAAGGATTCAATGAAAAAAATGATTATGTTCCTAAAATAGATGAAAATTATAAGTTTGATCCAGTAACTACAAAATCTATTTTAGCAGGTTTTTCTAATGATAGAAGAGTTTTAATACAAGGATATCATGGTACTGGAAAATCTACTCATATTGAGCAAGTTGCAGCTAGATTAAATTGGCCTTGCGTGAGAGTAAATTTAGATAGTCATATTAGTAGAATAGATTTAATTGGAAAAGATGTAATTGTATTAAAAGAAGGTAAACAAATAACAGAATTTCAAGACGGCATTCTTCCTTGGGCTTATCAAAATCCAGTAGCAATAGTTTTTGATGAATATGATGCGGGAAGGCCTGATGTTATGTTTGTAATTCAAAGAGTTCTTGAATCTTCTGGAAAATTAACTCTTCTTGATCAATCAAGAGTTATTAATCCTCATAACTTTTTTCGTTTATTTGCAACATCAAATACAGTTGGGCTAGGAGATACTTCAGGGCTATATCACGGAACCCAACAAATTAATCAAGGTCAAATGGATCGATGGAGTATAGTCTCTACTTTAAATTATTTAGAAAATTTAGTTGAAGAAAAAATTGTTCTTAGCAAAATTAAAGAATTAAATTCAAAAGAAGGAAAAGATATTGTTCATTCAATGGTGAGTACAGCTGAACTAACTAGATCAGGTTTTATAAATGGAGATATATCAACTGTTATGAGTCCAAGAACGGTAATTACTTGGGCAGAGAATTATCTACTATTTAAAGATATAGAATACTCATTTAAACTTTCTTTTCTCAATCGTTGTGATGAACTTGAGCGATCTGTAATCGAAGAATATTTTCAAAGATCTTTTGGCATAGACGTCTCAGATGCAAAGGTTGTCAATGTTGGAGAATGATAATTTAATTGAAGAATTTAAAAAAACTATCTCTTCGACAATTAAATCTATAGGAAAATCTAATTCTATAGAAGTAAATTTTGTTCAAGAATCTTCTTCTATTAGTGGAGAAACAATAAATTTAGTTGAGCCTAATTTAAATACAATAAAAAATAAGCTTAATTATATTCGTGCTGAAGCTGATTCAATGGCTTTAAAATTTAGATTTCACGAAAAAAAAATACATGAAAAATATTTAAGTCAAAATGAAATTGCTAACAGTATTTTTTCAGCCGTAGAGCAATCTAGAATTGAGGCTAAGGGATCAAAAACTTTTAAAGGTATCAAATTAAATATTTTGAATAAACATCTTGAAGATCTATCATCCAATAACTTAAGAAAAAACACAGATGAAGAAATTATAAAAGCATTTAGATATGTAAGCTATTCTGAACTTACCGGAGAAAAATTAACAGATAAATACCTAAATTATCAAAATTTAATTAAGAAAAAATTAGGAAAAAAATATTCTAGTTTATTTCAAAATCTTAAAAAAAATTTATCTAATCAAGAAGGGTTTGCGAATCTGATTCAAGATTGTTTATCAAACATTGGTTTATTTGAAAATAGTAGTGATAAAGATAAAAAAGAATCATTAGAAAATGAAGAAAACACAGAAAATAATGAGGATAAATCACAAGAATCAAATCAAAATGATCAAAATAATAATGATCATTCAAGAACCGAAGATACATCAAATGAAAGTCTTCAATCAGTTGATCCTGATGGTGAAAAACAATTAGGAGATGACTCAGCAGAAAATGAAATTGAATACTTTCCTAAAATAGAATCGAATTCAAAAATAGACAATTATAAATTTTACACAAATGAATATGATGAAACAGTTAAAGCAGATGAACTTTGTGATTTAAAAGAATTAGATCGCTTAAGATTATCTTTAGATCAACAAGTTTTTAGTTTTAAACCATTAATCGCAAAAATAGCAAACAGGCTTCAAAGAAAACTTCAAGCCCAACAAAATAGGCAGTGGGAGTTTAATTTAGAAGAAGGGTATCTTGACTCTTCAAGGTTAGCAAAAATTATAGCTAATCCAAGCCATAAATTATCATTTAAAAAAGAAAAAAATATTGAGTTTAAAGATACAATTGTTTCTTTACTTATTGATAATTCTGGATCAATGAGAGGTCGACCAATAACAGTTGCTGCTCTTTGCTCAGATATATTAGCTCGCACTCTAGAAAGATGCTTAATAAAAACTGAAATTTTAGGATTTACAACAAAAGCATGGAAGGGAGGAAAATCTAGGGAAAAATGGATACAAGAAGGAAAACCATCTAATCCAGGAAGACTCAATGATATAAGACATATAGTTTATAAATCAGGAGATTCTCCTTGGCGAAGATCAAAAAAAAATCTTGGATTATTATTGAGAGAAGGAATTTTAAAAGAAAATGTAGATGGAGAAGCTTTGGCCTGGGCTTTTAATAGATTAAGTGTGAGACAAGAAAAAAGAAAAGTTTTAATTATAATTAGTGATGGTGCTCCTGTTGATGATTCAACTCTTTCTGTAAATCCGGGGAACTATTTAGAAAAAAATCTAAGAGATACAATACACACTATTGAAAGCAATTCCTCTATTGAACTTGTTGCAATAGGTATTGGCCATGATGTTTCGCGTTATTACAAAAAAGCTGTTACAATAATGGATGTTGATCAACTGGGTGAAGTTTTATTAAATGAATTATCAAATATATTTACTCCCAGAAGAAAAAAGTTAGTCTGAATACCAATTTTTTTCAGCTTCAAGCATTTTATCCTCTTTAATACTTTCACGAATATACTTCATTAGAGAATTCATAAAATATATATTATGAGTAGTAATATAATTTAAAACAATTAGCTCTTCAGCTTTTAACAAATGATGAAGATATGACAGTGAATGGTTTTTACATGTACTACAATGACAATTTTTATCTATTGGACTAAGATTTTCACTAAATTTATTATTTTTAATATTTATTTTACCTTTTTTACTTTTTACTAAAGCAGATCCATGTCTAGCTAACCTTGTGGGACTTACACAATCAAATGTATCAACTCCTGACTTAACTAATTTCCATATATCTTCAGGATCCCCTATACCTAATAAATGTATCGGATGCATTTTTCCTAATCTTGAAGCAGTATAATCAACTATTTCATGCATTTCTTCTTTTGTAGACCCTAAACTTCCACCTATAGCCAAACCAAAAAAATTTTTTGAATTGATGTTAAACTCAATACTTTCATCTCTTAAATCTTTATAAATACCTCCCTGAATGATACCATAAAGTTTTTGACTTCCTGAAGATCCTTTCATTGGTAAATATTTATTTCTTTTTTGGAAACTATTCATAGATCTAGTAGACCAATTGTGACTTCTTTTCATAGATTGGTCAGTATAAGATTTATCTACATGAAACGGAGTGCATTCATCAAAAACCAGAATAAGATCTGCACCTATATCTCTTTGAATTGCAATTGATTTTTCAGGTGTTAATAAATGATTTCTACCATCAATAAAGGATTTAAATAAAGCCCCCTCTTCAGAAATGTTTAAAAGAGATTTTTTCCGGTTAAAGTTTTTTCTTTTAATTTCATCTGCTACTGAACCATGGCCTAAGGAAAATATTTGAAATCCTCCACTGTCTGTTAAAATTGGTCCTTGCCAATTCATGAAATTGTGAATTCCACCATGTTTAGAAATAATATCACTACCTGGTTGAAGCATTAAATGATAAGTATTGGATAAAATTATTTGAGTATTATTATTTTTTGCTTCATCAGTACTACAAGATTTTAAAGCACCCTTGGTGCCACAAAAAATAAATGCTGGGGTTTCAACTTTACCATGAGGAGTAGTTATTATACCCAATCTAGCTCTAGTATCTTTTGATGTTTTTGTTACTTTCCAGTTAAATTTTTTCATTTATTTTATTTGGTAAAAAATATTTAGCCAAATATATAAATGGAGTATCAAAAATTGCTATAAATATTCTCAATACATAGGTTCCCAAAATAAAAGTAAATATTACAGTATTAAAACTTAGAGGATTTGGGTTCAAAATTATCCATGCAAAAATACTAAAAACAGTATTATCAAGCAAACCTGACAACATAGTAGAAAGATTGTTTCTTATCCACAAATATTTATTTTTTGTAAATTTAGATATTTTTTCAAATAACCAAACATCAAAATATTGACTAACTAAAAAAGCAATCATACTTGCTATAAAAAAAGAGGGGAATGGCATAAAGATACCCATAAGATGATCTTGAATTAATAAAGCCCAAGATAGCTCATCATCTACATTCTTAGCATCTAAAGGTGCAAAACCAATTGTAAAAAGCATAAATAATGTCATTATTAAAAAACTAACGAAACCTATTAAAATATTCCTTCTTGCAACCTTAGATCCATAATACTCTGATAAAATATCAGTTGCTAAGAATGTTGAAGAAAACAAGATTGTTCCGAGAGCAATGGGATTACTAAAAAAGGGAAATTCGACGATTTTTAAAACTTGTATATTTGCAGAAATTATAGAAATTACAGTATAAATAAAAATACCCACTTCACCAAATAATCTTAACAATAATAAAATAGTTAAAAGACATATAACTAAAAAAAACAACCAAGATACTAAAATTGGAACTTGATTCATAGACTCTACAAAACCAAAAAAATCCAATGAAAATAGTTTATAAAAACTTGCAAAAAGATCCAATTTATACTCGTTTAATTATTTTTAGAAAGAATTAACTTTTTTAATTTTAAACCTGTAGAAGCTAGTTTAGTATTAGAAGTATTAATTAAATACTCATCTAAACCACCTTTTTTTTCTACTGTTCGAATAGTACTTGCTGCAACTTTTAGTTGAATTTTTTTTCCTAATTTATCGCTTAAAAAAGATATATTTTGTAAATTAGGCAAAAATCTTCTTTTAGTACGATTTTTTGCATGGCTTACATTATTTCCACTCAAATATTTTTTACCAGTTAATTCACATTTGCTAGACATAATATGAGGCATTTACTATTTGTAAATCAACTTTTGTCAAGCAAGTTATTTAAAAAAATAATTCTTTACAAACATAAGTTGGCTTAATACCAAGTTTTTTAAGAGAATTATTGCTAGTTTTCCATGATGGGTTTTCACTATCAAAAAAATCATTATGAATACCTGTTGATGTAATTAAAAGACTATCAACTCCAAAATTAAGAGCACCTTTAATATCATGAAATAATGAATCCCCTATTGCTAAAATCTTAGATTTTTTAATATTTTTAAGTTCCTCAAAAGTTTTTTTGTAAATTTCTATGCTAGGCTTTCCTAGAAGAAATGTTTTGCCCCCTAATCTATTGTATAATTCTGCAATTGTTCCCATACAAAAGGTTAAAGAATTTGATTTTTTTTCTAAACTTTCAAAATCAGGATTGGCACAAACAAAAAGTAGTTCCCTTTCTTTTGCAACATTCAGCAAAGGAATATAATCAACTACTGCTTTTTCGAAAAAAGGGGTACATCCTAAAATGAAATCAGCGTCCTCAATATTTTTAACAAAAATATATTTTTCTAATCCTTTTTGAAAAATTTCACCTTCATTTTTTGTTTGATCAAAAATATGAAAACATCTTTTGCCTAAATTCTTAATTTCACTATTATTTTTATTTTTTAAACTTAACCATATCATTTCTCCACTAGTCATAACCTTATGGAAATGAGCAGATTGAAAACCAAGGTTAGGCAATCGCATTATAGTTTCTTCTTTTTTTTTGGATGAATTAGAAATTATTGTTAATATTTTTTTTTTAGAATAAAGTTTTTCTACACATTGTATTGCATTTAAATATCCTTTATTTCCATCGTGTATGACACCCCATTGATCTAAAATAAAAGCATCATAATTATCATATATTTCTTCAAGTCTAGTTATAGTAGTGGGAATGTTCATGTATCTTTGCCTATAGCTTCTTTAATACTTTTATATCCATCAGTTTTAAGTAAATTTGATAAATCTATTAACATTTTATTAATAATTTTTGGACCATCGAAAGTTAAAGCAGAATATAATTGAACCAAAGAAGCTCCAGATTTAATTTTTTCATAACATTCCAAAGCATTATTGATTCCACCTACTCCTATTAATGGAATTTGGCCATTAGTTAATGTATACATTTTTCTTAATATCATTGTTGATTTCAAAAACAATGGCTTGCCACTTAAACCACCTATTTCATTTTTTAAATTTGATTTTAATGTATCAGGTCTATCAATTGTAGAATTACTAATTACTAAACCATCAATATTATTAGCTAAACTAATTAATGCTATATCTCTTATTTGCTCTTCATCAATATCTGGGGCTATTTTAAAAAAAATAGGAGTATTCTCCAAAGAATTCATTTCTTCTTGTTTTTTTTTTAGAGTCTGGACTAGTTTTTCTATTCTTCCCCTATTCTGTAATTCTCTTAAGCCTGGAGTATTTGGAGAAGAAATATTAACTGTAACATAATGAGCAAAAGGTCCCAACTCTTGTAAGCAGTAAATATAATCATCAATATCATTTAAAGTTTCTTTATTTTTTCCTATATTTATACCAACAATACCTTCTGATAATGAACTTAAATTGAGTTTTTTTAATTTTTTTTTAACAAAAGTAGTCCCTTTATTATTAAATCCTAAATGGTTTATTATTGCTTTATCTTCTTTAAGACGAAAAACTCTAGGCTTTTCATTGCCAAATTGATTTTTTGGAGTAACTGTTCCAGCCTCAATAAATCCAAAACCTAGATTAAGTAACGGTTTTATAACTTCAGCATTTTTATCAAATCCAGCTGCTAAACCTAAAGGATTACTAAAATCAAAACCAAAAAGATGTTGATGCAATATAGGATCATTAAAATTATTTCCTGTAAATAAATTTAGCTTAAGTAATTTTAAAGTTACATAATGAGAAAATTCAGGATTTAAATTTTTTATCAATTGAAAAAAAATATTTTGCACTACTTTTTCTTCATCTTTTTTTAAGAGTTTCGTCAATTAATATAATTGTCTTTTTTATTCCATAAAGTTTAATAAATGAGCCCAGTCTTGGTCCTTGCTCTTGACCCAATAAAACTTGATAAATTAATTTGAAAAAATCTCTTAAATTTTCAAAATTATATTTTTTTCCTATTTCATATATCTGAGTTTGTAATTCTTCTGCTGAAGATTCATGATCAGTTGTCTCTAGAAATAATTTTATATCTTCAAATATTTTTCTATTTTCATTTTCTAGTTTTAAATATTTTTTATTAGGTAAGACAAAATCATTATAATAATTTATCGAATATTGTATCAATGAATCAAGTTCAGAATTTTCATTTGGATTAATATCTTTATCGTATTCTTTAATAAATCCCCAAATAACCTCTTTTTCACTTGAATTACATACGCTAACTAAATTTAATAAAGAATTAAAAGATATTTCAGAACTAAAAGAGGGAACAAATCCATTATGGATATGCCAAATTGGACTATTATATTTCTCAATTAAGTTAATATTATCAATTTTTTTTAAGTGATTGTAATACTCATCTATACTTTTAGGAATTACATCAAAAAATAATTTTTTTGCTGATCGAGGTTTATTAAACATATATAAAGATAAGCTTTCAGGGGAAGCATATCTAAGCCAATCATCTACACTAATACCATTCCCTACAGATTTAGAAATTTTTTCACCCTTTTCATCTAGAAACATTTCATAAATTAAATTTTGAGGTGGTTTTTTATTCAAAACTTTACAAATCTTACTTGCTAGATCAACACTTTCAGTTAGATCTTTACCACACATTTCATAGTCTACATCTAATGAAATCCAACGCATAGCCCAATCAACTTTCCACTGAAGTTTACAATTGCCTCCTGTTACTAGAGTCTCATATTTTTTATTATTAGAAGGATCAGTAAAAATAATAGAATTATCTTTAACTCTATATTCATCTATTTTTACTTGTAAGACTTCGCCAGTTTCAGTACTTATTGGTAAAAAAGGACTGTACGTATTTTTTCTCTCACTTCTTAAAGTAGGTAGTATAATAGATAAAATTGATTCGTAATTTTCAAGAATTTTTATTAAGGTTTTATCAAAATCACCATTTTTATACTTTTTAGTAGAACTGATGAATTCATATTTAAAATTAAATTTATCTAAAAATGATTGTAATTTGGCATTATTGTGTTGTCCAAAGCTTTCATATTTTTCAAATGGATCAGGAATAGAAGTTAAAGGTTTGCCAATGTAATCTTTAAGCATTTGCTTATTTGGAACATTTTCAGGAATCTTCCTTAGTCCATCCATATCATCAGAAAAAGTAATTAAATGCGTTTTAACATCAACTAAACTCTCTAAGGCATTCTGAACCATTGAGGTCCTTACAACCTCTCCAAATGTTCCTATATGAGGTAAGCCTGAGGGTCCATAACCAGTTTCAAATAATACATAACCTTTTTCTGGAGCTTTAAAATTATTAATTCCACCTAAATTTTTAATTATTTTTTTAGCTTCTACAAAAGGCCAGGCTTTTAAATTTTCATGATCATTAATATCTATCATATTTGATTTATCTTTTTTGCTTTTATTCTAATTTTTTTACCCAATAACAATTTTAAAGAATTAATAAAATTAAAAGTTTCATTATCTAATTTGCTAAATAACCTTTCTTCTTCTTTTTCAATCATAGGATAAAGCAATTTATATAGATCATCCCCTTTTTTTAGAATTTTTATGATTTTTTTTCTATTATCATGTTTTATTTCTCTAGATATATATTTTTTACTTTCTAATAATTTTAAAGTTACACTAGTAACAGAAATATCTATACCAATTGACTCAGCTATTTGATTCTGAAAAATATCAGTTTTTTTAGTAGATAAATGTTTTAATGATTGAAGAACCAGATATTCATTTAAGGAGACATTGTGAGAAATAAGTAATTTTCTAAGACTGGACTGCCAGAAATTAGAAGTCTTCCAAATCAATATACCTAATCTATTCTCAAAAAGAGAAGTGTCTGCCATAGTTTGTATACAAATAGTTTGTATACAATATATTAACTATAGTAAACTATTTTCTTATTATTTTGGGATTATTTGATGGATTAAATACTATCCACACTTATATAAAGCTTAAAAATAAATAAAATGGATCTAATAAAGCAAAAAAAAACTAATAAAAAAGCCATATTTTATTGGCTAATATCCTTAACTATAATTACTTTTTTAATGATTTTAATTGGTGGTCTAACAAGGCTGACTGACTCTGGACTTTCTATGGTTGATTGGAGGCCTATTCTTGGAACTATACCTCCATTAACTAACGAAGATTGGATTGCTGTTTTTAATCAATATAAAGATTCTCCTGAATTTAAAATAGTAAATAAAAACATGGAACTGAATGACTTTAAGTATATTTTTTGGTGGGAATGGTTTCATAGATTTTTTGCAAGATTTTTAGGTTTGGTATTCATTATTCCTTTAATTATTTTTATGTTTCAAAAAAAAATCTCAAAAAAACTTTTTTTTAGCTTGTTAGTTTTGTTTTGTTTTGGATTATTTCAAGCAGTAGTAGGTTGGTGGATGGTAAAAAGTGGATTAACTGACAATCCTTATGTTAGTTCTTATAGGCTAACATTTCATTTAACCAATGCAGTAATTATCTTATCTATTCTATTGTGGTTAACTTTAGATGCATATTACATTCAGTCAACTAATTTTATGCCCAAAAATAAAATGCAAAATTTTATCCTAATATTAATTTTTTTACTTTTTGTAACTATTATATCTGGTGCTTTTATGGCAGGATCTCATGCTGGACAGTCTTTTAATACTTTTCCATATATGAATGATCAATTAATACCTGAAGGTTACTTTATCAAAGAGTATGGATATAGAAATTTCTTTGAAAATGTAGTAACTATAAACTTTAATCATAGGTGGTTAGCAACAATAACTTTTACGATTATTATAGTTTTTTTGATTTATAATTTTTTAACAAAAAGGTATCATCGTTACAATTTTCATATGTTGATCATTTTTTTGTTTGCTATATTGCAGTTTTTGTTAGGAATTTTAACACTTTTATCAAATGTAGAAGTAATTTTAGCAAGTTTACATCAAGTCAACTCAATGCTATTACTTGCTTCAATTATATATTTCTATCATTCTATTAAAAAGCAATGAAAATAATAACTGTTTTATTAATATTTTTTTTATCTTTTACAGTTCACAGTTTTCCATTGCCCAAAGAAAATAAAGCAACGTATGATGTAATTAGAAAAAATAAAGTTATTGGTAGTATTGAAACTACTTTTAACAATCAAGATTCAATATTAGAAATTACTACTGTTGTAGATATTGAAGTTAAGGTACTTTTTGTAACTGCGTATGAATTTTACCAAACTTCTAAAGAAACTTGGTTAGATAATGAATTTATTAAAATCGAAGGTTATGCTGATTTTGAAGATGAAAGAGAATATTTCATCAAAGGTGAAGATGTAGATAATATTTTTTTAGCTTCTGGCATGGATGGAGAATTAAAACTAGATAAATCAATTTTACCCTTAAATTATTGGAATAAGGAGATTTTGAAACAAAACAAAATTTTTGATACTCAAAAAGGTATTGTTAGGGAAATTAAAGTTACAAAACTAAAAGATGAAGAAATAAAAATTAATGATAAAAAAATCCTTGCAGAAAAATATCTATTAAATGCAACTACTCATCCAAAAGATAAGGGGCCATTCCCAGAATATACTTTATGGTATGCAAAAAATAAAGAATTATTAAAATTTAGATTTATAAATTGGAAAGATAAAAAAGAAGTAATCACTATTAGAAATAATTGGGATCAATAATTGAAAACTGTATGGATTTCAGGTGCCTCAACAGGAATAGGCTTTGCAACTGCAAAAAAATTTTTAAATAACAAATGGAAGGTTATAATTTCTTCTAGTAATTATGAAAAACTAATATTGGCCAAAAAAGAATTATTACTAAAATCTAAAAATAAAGAATTATATTCTTACAAATGTGATATCTCAGATAGAAACCAAGTTAACGAAACTGTTAACAAAATTACAAAAGAAATAGGAAATATCAATTTAGCTATTTTAAATGCAGCGGCATATACACCAAATAAAGAACAGGTTTTTTCAATTCAAAATTTTGAAAAACTAATAGATGTAAATCTTAAAGGAACTTTATTTTGTATTGAAAGCTTAATTAATAATATGAAAAATAATCTAAATCACATTGCTATAATGGCTTCTCCAGTAGGGTACAGAGGATTGCCTACAGGTGCTGCTTATGGATTAACAAAAGCTGGATTAATAAATTTAGCTGAAAGTCTTTTTTTTGATCTCAAAAAGGAAAAAATAAAAATAAGTCTTATAAACCCAGGATTTATAGAATCAGAATTAACAAAATTAAACTCTTTTCCTATGCCTTTTCTTAAATCCGCAGACTATGCTGCTGAAAAAATATATAAAGGTCTAACTGGTAAATACAAATTCGAAATTTTTTTTCCATGGTTTTTTATAATCATTTTAAAACTACTTAGAATACTACCTTATAAATTATATTTTTTTTTAATAAGTAAATTTACAAAATTATAAAATTTTAATTTATATTTCTCCCACATAAATTCCTAAACCTTGAGCAACTTTAATTAGAGGATCACTGACATTTATTGTTTTTGATTGTCCTGCTATCGAGTCTAAATCTATATCTGTAACGCCTCTATTTTTCCATACAACTATTCTATTAAATTTTTCTTTTGCGATTAAATCAACTGCATAAACTCCAAAAGCACTAGCTATTAATCTATCTCGATGAGTAGGTTGTGCTCCTCTTTGAACATGCCCTAAAACAGTCACTCTAGTTTCAGCATCTGTTAGTTTATAAATTTCATCACCTAAATAAGTACCTATTCCACCTAAACGAACTTGTCCGTCTACAAATTTTACTGTAGCTTTTGAGCCATCTTCTTTTTTTACTGCTTCAGCAACAACAATTAGAGCATGATTTCTTCCTTGGGTGCGAATATTATCTATATGATCTGCAATCTTTTTTAATGAATAAGGTATTTCAGGAATTAAAATGACATCTGCACCTCCAGCTATACCTGAATTTAGAGCGATATGTCCAGCGTCTCTTCCCATTACTTCTAAAATCATTGCTCTACGATGACTAGCTGCGGTTGGCTGTAACATATCTAAAGCATTAGTAGCAACATCAACTGCTGTATCATACCCAATTGAAAGGTCATTATCCTTTACATCGTTATCGATAGTTTTTGGTATGCCTACAAAATTTATACCTCCTTTTTTAGTTAATTTTTGAAGTATTTTCATACTACCATCTCCGCCAATTCCTATTAAAGCATCAAGTTCCAATTTTTTAAAACCTTCTAGAACTTTTTGTTCAGAAGCGTTCCCTTTATTATTAGTTCCCAAGAACGTTCCTCCCATTCTCATTAGATTGCCATCAAAATGTTTATTTGTTAATTCTAGAACATCCAAAGGGTTTTTTAGTAACCCTAAGGTTCCATCTCTAATTCCAAAAACTTTCCACTGATACTCATTTATTGCTCTTAAAGTTGCAGCTCTAACTACTGCGTTTAAACCACCACAATCTCCACCACTAGTCAAAATTCCTATTTTTTTTACCATAAGGGGGTATTATACTATGAAGTAATTTAAAAAAAATATTTTTTACAATTAATTTTCAAAAAATGACAGAAAATCCATTAATTGACCAACTAAAAGAACTGGAGCAAGAACATCGTGATTTAGATGAGGTTCTCATACAGCTTCAAGAAAAACAAACTGTTGATTTCCAGCAAATTCAAAGATTAAAAAAAAGAAAACTAATTCTTAAAGATAAGATAATTTTTCTAAAAAATAAAATTGAACCTGATATTATTGCGTAAATGAAGAAAAATATTTTTTAAATTTTATTGATTTTAATAAAAATTCTGAAAAATTTTTAGTTTTATTTTTTAATTTGGGAATTAATGAAACTTTTTTTAAATTTTTTTCTAAAAAATTAATGGTTTCTTGATAATCATCATTGTTTATGAAGTGGGAAATAGTAGAAGTATAAATTATAGCCAAAATCATCCTTTTGGAATAGAAATTAAAATCAGTTGAATTATCACCTGCAAGAAACCAAATTTGGTCAACTGTTCTATATAAATTTTTGTAAGCAATTCTATGATTAAATGGAAGCAATAAATGTATAAAAGTTTTTTTTACTAATATTTTTTCTTTCAACATTATACTAAGTTTCAATTTAACTAATTCTCTTACTCTTTCATGAGTTCTTAAACGAATTAAATTTATTTTTTTTGCATTTTTTGTCATTTTGAGATTTATTTCTTCCAAATACATATCAATTAAAGTTTTATAACCTTCGGGAAACAAAGCATTAATCTCTTCATTGCTAAACTTGGATATTTTAGAATAATTAAAAAAAAGTTGATCATTCCAACCATCTTTAATTACTAAGACTTTAATATCTTTTAATATTTTTTTTCTAGTTAGAATTAAGCTCATTATTATCTTTCTTATCTTTATTTTGATTTTTCCAAAAATCTTCTATTTCTTCAGAAAATCCAAACGCTTTTTCATCAACTAAGCGACTTGTATACAAAATTCCCATTAAATGATCATACTCATGTTGAACGACTCTTGCTTCTAAACCCTCAGCTTCTTTTTTTATAATATTACCATTCATATCAAGCCCTTCATATTTAATCTTTTTGTAGCGCTTTACTAAACCTAACATACCTGGAATGGACAAGCATCCTTCCCACTGCTCATCAGTTTCATTTGTAATTTTGCTTATTTTTGGGTTGATTAGAGCTGTAATTTTTATTTCATTATTTTTATCATGATCTTCATTAAAAGTCCTAAAAATCATAATTTGTTTATTTATATAAACTTGAGGAGCGGCTAATCCTATTCCTTTTGCGTCTATCATCGTCTCTGACATATCATATATAATTTTTTTAATTTCATTATCCAGAATATTTTGTACAGGATTAGTTTTTTCCAATAAAATTGGATGTCCCAAGCGGGAAATTTTAAGAATTGACATAAGTTCTTATATAAAACCTAGGATTTATTTTAAATAAATAAATTTGAATATTTGCAAAAAATATAACATTATGTTAGTTAGCTAGCGTTTTTCATTAAATGAAAGAAACATATGACCTTAACTGTAAACGTAAAAGATAATAATATTGAACAAGCCCTTAGAAGCATGAAAAAAAAGCTTCAAAGAGAGGGTTTATTTAAAGAAATGAAATTAAGAAAACATTATGAAAAACCTTCTTTAAAAAAAGCGAGAGAAAAAGAAGAAAATATAAGAAGAGCAAGAAAAACTGCTAGACAAAGACTTAACGATTAAATTAATTTAAAGCTTTAACTATACCCTCACACATTTTTTTAGCATCACCAAAAAGCATAGTTGTATTGTCCCTGTAGAAAAGCTCATTATCTACTCCCGAATAACCAGTTGCCATAGATCGTTTGATAAAAAGAACTGTTCCAGATTTTTCAACGTCTAATATAGGCATGCCATATATAGGTGAGGTTTGGTCAGTTTTTGCTGCCGGGTTGGTTACATCATTTGCACCTATAACAAAAGATACTTCAGTCATTGGAAAGTCATGGTTAATTTCATCTAATTCTAGAACTTCTTCATAAGGTACATTAGCTTCAGCTAATAAAACATTCATATGACCAGGCATCCTACCAGCTACAGGATGTATAGCATATCTAACATTAATTCCTTCTTTTTTTAAAATGTCACCCATTTCTCTAAGTGCATGTTGAGCCTGAGCTACTGCCATGCCATAACCAGGAACGATAATAACTGAGTCCGCATTTTTTAAAATATATGCAGCATCTTCAGCATTTCCTTGTTTGACAACTTTATCTGAATTATCTGCTTTTGTAGCTCCTGATTGCTCTCCTCCAAAACCTCCAAGCACAACACTAATGATTGAGCGATTCATTCCCTTACTCATTATGTAGCTCAAAATAGCTCCAGAAGCTCCAACTAGGGCTCCTGTTATAATTAATAAGTTATTAGATAATGTAAATCCAATACCGCAAGCAGCCCATCCAGAATAAGAATTTAACATTGAAATTACTACTGGCATATCAGCTCCACCTATTGGAATTACAACTAAAAAACCTAAAATAATTGAGACTATTACAATTGACCAAAAAATACTTGGCGATTGATCTATAACAAAGAAAACAATTAATAAAATAATGAATAAAAATATTATTGCATTAATTGTATGTTGAAATTTAAAAACTATAGGTTGACCAGATATTGTTCCTTGAAGCTTGCCAAAAGCAAGTATAGATCCTGAAAAAGTTATAGCTCCAACAAAAGTTCCTATACTCATTTCTATTAGACTACTTGATGCTATATAACCTTTTTCTCCTATATTAAATGAAACTGGATCATAAAATGCTGCTGCGGCAACAAAAACAGCTGCTAAACCTACTAAACTATGAAATGCAGCAACTAATTGCGGTAATGCTGTCATTTCAATTTTTAGAGCTATAAATGTCCCTATTAATCCTCCTATTAAAATTGCAGCACCTATTTCTGTATAACTTAAAACGCTCTTAAACATCAAAGTAGTTATTATTGCTATTACCATTCCTGCAATTCCAAATATATTTCCTCTACGAGAAGATTCTGGATGAGAAAGTCCTCTTAAAGCAAAAATGAAAAGTATTGCTGAGACTAAATATAAAATTGCTACTAAATTATTAGACATTAATTTTCTTTTTTTATTTTATTTTTTTTCTTAAACATTGATAACATTCTATAAGTAACAATAAACCCGCCAAAAATATTTATGGAGGCAAGGATTACTGCAATTATTCCAAAAATTTTTGAAATATCAAAACCTACTGGACCAGCAGCTAATATTGCTCCAACAATGATTACACTTGAAATAGCATTAGTGACTCCCATTAATGGACTATGTAAGGCAGGAGTAACTGACCAGACAACATAATATCCTATAATACACGCAAGAAAAAATACTGTTAAACCTATAACAAAAACATCATTACTGTGAGCGACTATGGTATCCATATTATTTAAAATTTTCTAATTTTATATCACCTTCATGAGATAAAATTACTGAATTAATTATTTCATCATTCCAATCAATTTTGATTTTTTTTTCATCTTGATTAATTAAAATATTTAAAAAATTAATAATATTTTTTGCATACAATGAAGAGGCATCCTTTGCTACTCTTCCTGGTACATTAGTATATCCTAAAATTTGTACACCTTGGTGATTTACTATTTCTCCAATTTTACTTAGGGGGCAATTTCCACCTGACTCAACTGCTAAATCAACTATTATGGATCCATTGGCCATAGATTCCACCATTTTTTCTGTAACTAAAATGGGAGCTTTTTTTCCAGGTATTAAAGCAGTACAAATAATTATATCCTGTTTAGAAATAGTTTCTGCAATTAAAAGAGCTTGTTTTTCTTTATATTCTTTGCTCATTTCTTTTGCATACCCTCCTGAAGTTTCGGATTGTTTTGATTCTTCATCTTCAACCATAATAAATTTAGCACCTAAACTTTCTACCTGCTCTTTTGTTGCGCTTCTTACATCAGTCGCGGAAACAACTGCTCCTAATCTTTTTGCTGTAGCAATAGCTTGTAAACCCGCAACACCAACACCTAAAATCATTACTTTTGCTGGATTAACTCTTCCTGCAGCTGTCATCATCATTGGAAAAGCTTTTTTAAACTTTTCAGCAGCATCAATTACCGCTTTATATCCAGCTAAATTAGCTTGAGAAGAAAGAACGTCCATACTTTGAGCTCTACTAATACGAGGAATTAATTCCATACAACAAGAGGTAATTTTTTTTTCTTTTAAAACCTCAAAATGACTTTTATTTTCATAGGGGTTCAAAAGTCCTATTAATATAGTATTAGGCTTCATATTTTTAATATCTTGTTGACTTGGTATTTTCACACACAGACAAATATCTGCATTAAGACATTCAGCACGATTAACAATTCTTGCATTTGCTAGCTTATATAACTCATCATCATATCCAGATAAAGTTCCAGCACCAGCTTCTATTAAAATTTCTGCTTTAAATCTTTCTAATAGCTTAATTGAATCAGGAGTAGAGGCAACTCTCTGTTCGTTTACATCATTCTCTTTTAAGATTGAAATTTGCACGTCTTCTTATAATTAGAGGTTAGACAATTTCAAAGCTTTTTGTTGTCTTTTGTTAAGTTCTTTTTCTTGAAAATTTTCAATCAAATTATTAAAAAGTCTATACCAATTTACTTCAGCTTTTAAATGCATAAATACTGAACCTAAACCGACTGCTGCTCTATCCATAAATACAAATTCTTTAGGCGGTTTAATACCACCTAGTTTTTTAAGTTCAGAATGGACCTCAGCTGCTACTTTCGCTCCATAAACACCACTATCACTCTCTTGTATTTTTTGAACTTTATCTTTCATTAAAGGTGAATATATAAATTTAGCCCATTTATTTAACACCTCTATCTTTTTTTTTGAAATATCAGTAAATCCCCATTGTTCGTAGGCATCAACAATTTTTGCTTGATCATTATTTTGAAGAGCAAAATATAGATCTATAACCCCTTTAATAAACTTTCCTTTAAAAATCCTCATACAACCAAAATCAAATAGATTTACCGATAAGTTATTTTGTATAGTATAATTTCCTAAATGAGGATCTCCATGAATAATACCATATTCATAAAAAGGTTTATACCAAGCATAAAACATATTTTTTGCAATTGTATTACGGGCCTCTTTTTTTTCTTTTATAAATTCTAGGATAGGCTTTCCTTCTAACCAAGTCATAGTCAATAATCTTTTAGTGGATAGACTTTCTATTACCTCTGGAACATGAACATGTTCACTATCTGAAAATATATTACTAAATACTTTCATTAATTTTCTTTCTCTCACATAATCAAGTTCTTCTTTTAATCTTTCTGTGATCTCTTTATATATATCGCCTGTCTTAATTGCCTTATTATAGGATTGATAAATAGAAAAAATCATTTTTAATTGAGATAAGTCAGCTGATACTGCAGATTCCATATCTGGATATTGAAGTTTACACGCAACAACTTTATTATTTTTTATCAGGGCTTTATGAACCTGACCTAGTGATGCGGCTTTGCTTGCTTCCTTACCAAAACTATCAAAACTTTCTTGCCATTTTGAAGTTAACTCTGCAGCCATTCTTCTTTTGACAAATAACCAACCCATTGATGGTGCATTCGATTGTAAATGCCTTAATTCTTCTACGTATTCTGAAGGAAGTAAATCAGGTATAGTTGCAGATAATTGAGCAACTTTCATTAAAGGTCCTTTAATTCCCCCAAGAGCAGCTCTTATTTCTTCAGCATGTTTTTTCTTATCTATCTTAACACCTAAATATTTTTGAGTAGCAAGTTTTGTTGCTAATTTTCCAACAACTCCTCCAACTTGAGCATATCTTTTAATTTGTTTTGATAAACTTTTAGATTCCAAATCTTTCATAAAATAATTTTAAAATTTTTCCAAATCATCTATAAAATTTTCAATAACTTTAATTCCTTTTTTCCAAAAATCAGCATTAGAAGGGTTTAAATGAAAAGGTTTTAACAAATTTTTGTAATCTTTGGATCCACCTGATTCTAAAAGAGTAATATATTTCTTATCAAAATTTGATAACCCTTCTTCATAAACTCCATAAAGAGAATTTACTAAACAATCTCCAAATGCATATGCATATACATAAAAGGGAGAATGGATAAAATGAGGAATGTATGACCAGTAATACTTATATTCTTCTTCAAACTCTATTGAAGGCCCAAGGCTTTCTTTTTGTACTTGTATCCAAATTGAACAAATTTCTTCTGTTGATAGTTCAGATTTTTTTCTTTGAAGATGAACTTTTTTTTCAAATTGATAAAAAGCTATTTGACGAACAACTGTATTAAGCATGTCCTCAACTTTATTTGCCAGTAATGCTTTCTTTTCTTTTAAATTTTTTTCATTTTTTAAAAGAGATTTAAATGTAAGCATTTCACCAAAAACGCTAGCAGTTTCAGCCAGCGTTAAAGGAGTAGAGGAATTAAAATGCCCTTGTTTATTTGCTGATAAATATTGATGAACACCATGACCTAGTTCATGCGCTAATGTAGCTACATCTCTAGATTTGCCCTGAAAGTTAAGCAAAATATAGGGATGAACACTCGGAACAGTTGAGGCTGAAAAGGCCCCAGGTGATTTTCCGTTCATAACTGGTGCATGTATCCATGATTTTTCAAAAAATATTTCGACAATTTTTCCAATTAATGGATTAAAGTCTGTATATGCTTTTGTAACAATTTTTCTTGCACTATCCCAAGTATATTGTTTTTTACTTTGAAAAGGTAAAGGTGCATTTCTATCCCAATATTTTAATTTTTTTAAACCAAACCATTTAGCTTTGATGGCATAATAACGATGAGATAATCTTTTATAAGAATCACTCACTGTATCAGAAAGTGCGTCAACAACTTTATCTTCAACAACATTAGAAAGATTTCTTGCACTTACTGGGTTGGGGAGTTTTCTCCATTCATCATTAATTGATTTATCTTTTGCTAGTGTATTAGTAATAGTTGCAAATAAATTAATATTTTTTCCTAAAGTTTTTCCTACTGATTTTGCTGCTGTTTTTCTAGTAGAGGATTTATTATCAGACAATAAATTTAATATTTCAGCACTACTTAAAAGTTTATTTTTAAATGGAAATCTCAGAATAGCTATTGTATCATCAAACAACCTAATCCATGCACTAGAAGAAGTGAGGCTTTTATCTTGTAAAAGTTTTTCTAATTTTTTATCAAGTTGATAAGGTTTAAAAGACCTTCTATTTATTATCCAATTTTTATATTTTATTAATCTTTTTTCTTTAAAAAAAATTTTAATTTTTTTATCTGAAATTTGATTTAATTCTAAAGTAAAAAAAATTAGCATAGAAGAAAATTTAGTAATTTTTTCTTGCATCTGTTGAAAAAAAATTTTGTTTTTTTCATTTTCCATATTTTCAGATACTAACAGATGTGCATATGACAATATTTTATCCATAATTTCATCAATCTTCTCTATTTCTTCAATTGCTTTTAATAATTTAATTGCAGATAGCTTAATTACTTTGCCTTCATACTTTTTAGAGAATGATTTAGATAATTTTTCAATAAGATTAAGATCTTTAAGTATCTTCCTAGAATTAATTGAGGAATATAAATCTCCTAAATTCCATACAGGAAGCGTATTATTAAGAACTTTTTGATTTGATTGCTTGTTTTTTTTTACCATTTCTTTAAATTAGATATAGTTCTATAATCTAGCCTTTGTAGGGAGGACAAGTAATATGTCTATAAATTTTGACAATTTTAATAGTGTGGTGAGTTTATTTAACCAACAATGTAAGGAACTGAAGGATAGTCCCTATTTATGGAGAAAAGTTGAAGGAAAATACCTTTCTTTAAGCTGGCTAGAAATACAAAAAAAAGTAAATGCTCTAGCAAAGGGCTTAATAAGTCTTGGAATTTTAAAGGGGGATAGAGTTGTAATTCTATCAGAAAATAGGCCTGAATGGCAAATTGCTGACCTAGCTATAATGTCTATAGGTGGTATTACTGTTCCTGCATATACTACGAGTACCACGAGTGATTATAAACATATAATTAATCATTCTGAAGCAAGGTGCATCATTATATCTTCTAATGATTTAGCATTAAAGGCTATTCCTGCCACATTAAATAGTAAATGCAAAAATGTTATATTAATAGATGAAGATAAAAAAAAATTTGATGATCCCTTATATTTTACAAACTGGAATGATTTGATTGAACAAAATAATAATTCTAAAAATGATAATGATTTAGAAGAAAATATTAAATCGCAAAAAAGAACTGATACGGCTTGTATAATTTATACTTCAGGTACTGGTGGAAGCCCAAAAGGAGTAATGTTAAGTCATGGAGCAATGTTAATAAATTGTAGTGGAGCTCAAGAATTGTTAAAAAACTTAATTTCTGATTTAAGTGAAATTAGGTTTTTATCTTGGCTTCCTCTTTCTCATTCTTATGAACATACTTTACAGTTTTATGAAATGGGCATTGGTGCACAAATATATTATGCTGAAGGCATTGATAAACTTTTAGTAAATATGAGTGAAGTCAAACCACATTTTATGACAGCAGTACCAAGATTTTATGACTCACTTCATACCAGAATATCACAAGGATTAAAAAAACAAGGAAAATTAAGTCAGTTATTTTTTTCAACAACTCTTAAACTAGGAAAGAAAAAATATAATAACCAAAAAATGACATCTACGGAAAAAGTTTTAAATGGGATCATGGATAAAATAGTTAGAAAAAAAGTTAATAAGAGATTTGGAGGAAGTTTAAGAGCTTTGATTTCTGGAGGAGCTGCTTTAAACTATGAAGTTGGGCTTTATTTAACTGCTTTAGGATTACCTTTATTACAGGGTTATGGCCAAACTGAAACTGCACCTGTTGTGAGTGCCAATCCTCCTGAAAGAATTAAATTAGATACCGTTGGGACTATATTTAAAGGAACAGAAGTAAAAATTGCTGAAGATGGAGAAATATTAGTTCGAGGAGAAAATATTATGAATGGTTATTGGAATGACCCAAAAGCAACCTCTTCAACAATTGTAGATGGCTGGGTTCATACTGGTGATATTGGAGAATTTGATAATGACAACTATCTAAAAATTACAGATAGAAAAAAAGATATAATAGTCAATGCAGGAGGAGATAATATCTCACCTTCAAGAGTAGAAGAGAAACTTAATATTGAACCAGAAATATCTCAATCAATGGTTTACGGTGATTTTAAAAACTATTTAGTTGCCATAATTGTTCCAGACAAAGAGCAGGCTTTATTGTGGGCAAAAAATAATAATAAAGAAAATAACTTATCTACTTTAGTTAAAGATGAAGACTATAATAAAATGATAAAAGAAATTATATCAAAAGTTAATAATAACCTTGCAGTTATAGAACAAGTAAGAAAATTTATACTAATTGATCATGAGTTTACTATTGAAAATGATATGATGACTCCAACAATGAAGGTTAAAAGATATAAGATCAAAAGTGTTTTTGGAGATCAATTAGAAAACTTATATTAATCAGAATTATTTTTCATTTTTTCTAATTGTTCCTTTGTGGCTTCTAATTGATATTTCTCTTTCCACTCAGAATAAGGCATTCCATAAATTAGTTCTCTTGCTTCATCATAATTTATTTTTATATTTCTTTTTTCAGCAGCGCTTAAATACCATTTAGATAAACAATTTCTACAAAATCCTGATAAATTCATTAAGTCAATATTTTGAACATCAGTTCTTTTTTTCAAATGATTAATTAAAGTTTCTAAAACTTCAGCATATATTTCTTTTTGTAATTTATTGTCCATTTATTTTAATAAAAAAGTTACATATTTAATAAATATCAATTATATATTATACAATAATAAATGAAACGTAATAGAAAAGCTAAAATATTAGCTACCCTAGGTCCAGCTTCTTCATCTGAAGAAATAATCGATAAACTTTTTGTTGCAGGATGTGATGTATTTCGCTTAAATTTTTCTCATGGATCAATTGAAGACCATAGAAATAACTATAAATATATAAGATCTCTTGAAAAAAAATATGATCATGCAACTTGTATATTAGCAGATTTGCAAGGTCCAAAGCTAAGAATTGGAACGTTTGTCCAAGATAAAATAGAATTAAAAAAAGGCCAAAGTTTTATACTTGATTTAGACTCTTCCCCTGGAAATAAAGATAGAGTTAATTTTCCTCATGAAGAAATTTATGAAACTATGACCCCTAATAGTGAAATTTTAATTGATGACGGTAGGATTAAATTACAAATCATTAAACAAGAAAAAAAATCACTTACAACTGAGGTGTTAAATAGTGGTATTATTTCAAATAATAAAGGTGTTAATATTCCTGGAGTAGTTTTACCAATTTCTTCATTAACACAAAAAGATAAATCTGATCTAAATAAAGCTCTAGAAATGGGTGTAGATTGGGTAGCATTATCTTTTATTCAAAGTGCTGAAGATATAAATAATTTAAAAAAACTAGTTGGCAATAAAGCATCTATAATGGCTAAGATAGAAAAACCCTCTGCAGTTAAAAATATTGATTCAATAATTGAAGCCAGTGATGGATTAATGATAGCTAGAGGAGATTTAGGTGTTGAAATGCCTGCTGAGCAAATACCTGTAATTCAAAAAAAAATAATTAGTCGATGCAGAGATTTTGGTAAACCTGTAGTTGTGGCTACTCAAATGTTAGAAAGTATGGTTTCAAACCATACCCCAACAAGAGCTGAAGCATCTGATGTAGCAAATGCTATATATGATGGAACTGATGCAGTTATGCTATCTGCAGAGTCCGCAATAGGTTTGTTTCCTGAAGAATCAGTTACAATTATGAATAGAATAATTAAAAGTGTGGAAACAGATAGTAATAATTTTAATCTTGAAATTAAGAATCAAGAAAATTCATCTACGAATAAAAAAATCAGTACAACTGATGCAATTACAAGTGCAGCTTACACAATAGCAAAAAATGCGGAGGCTAAAGCTATAGTAACTTTTTCTGTAAGCGGAATCACAACTATGAGAATGTCTAGGGAAAGGGCTCCGGTATTAATTATTGGTCTTTCTCCAATACTAGAAACAGCTAGAAAACTTCAAATATCATGGGGAGTTTATTCCATTCATACTAAACAAGATGCTCAAAATGCAACAGAAATGGTAAGCATAGCCTGTAAAGCTCTAAAAAATAAACATTTGGCTGAAGCTGGTAATTCAATAGTTATCACCGCAGGAGTTCCTTTTGGAAGTGCTGGATCAACAAATCTTCTTAGGATAGCTAAGATTATTGACGATAAAGATCTTACTTAAGAAGTTTGCAAGCTTCATCAATTCTGTGGCAAGCTTCTATTAAAATTTTCTCACTCGTAGCATATGAAAGACGAAAGTATGGAGATAAACCGAAAGCTTCCCCTTGCACTCCAGCAACTCCCCTACTTTCTAGAAGATAGTTCATAAATTTTTCGTCAGAATCTAATATAATTCCATCAGGTGTTTTTCTGCCAATAATTCCTTCACAATTTGGATATACATAAAATGCACCAGGGGGAATTCCACAAGAGATGCCATCAATAGAATTTAATTTTTCAACAACTAAGTCTCTTCTTTTTTTAAAAGCAATGTTATGTTTTTCTATAAAATCTTGATTGCCTTGAAGCGCTTCTACAGATGCCGCCATGCTAATAGACGAAGTTGAAGAATTACTTTGAGATTGAATCTTATTCATTCCTGATATTACTGCTTTTGGAGCGCCACAATAACCCAATCTCCAACCAGTCATACAATAAGCTTTTGAGACACCATTTAATGTTAAAGTTCGATTCTTGAGCTTAGGGACAGTTTCAGCAATTGTATTAAATTTTTGTTTGTCATAAATAATTTTTTCATAAATATCGTCAGTTAAAATATAAATATTAGGATATTTAAGAAGTATTTGACCTAAATGCATAAGCTCTTCTTTAGAATATACTGAACCAGTTGGGTTACTGGGACTATTTAAAAAAAGCCATTTAGTTTTTGGCGTTATGTATTTTTCAAGATCATATGGTATTAACTTAAAATCATTTTTTTCACTGCACTTTACAATAACTGGTTTTCCTTCAGCTAATAAAACTATATCTGGATAACTTACCCAATATGGAGCAGGAATGATAACTTCGTCATCTGGATTAAGTGTTGCCATCATAGCATTATAAATAATATGTTTTCCTCCAACGCCAACCATTATTTCGTCACTTGAATATTCTAGATTATTTTCTTTTTTAAATTTATTGATAATTGCATTTTGCAATGCAGGCGTACCCTTTCCTGGTACATACCTAGTTAATCCTTCATTCATCGCTTTAATTGCAGCCTCTCTGATATTTACAGGTGTATCAAAATCTGGTTCTCCTGCTGCTAAAACTAAAATATCTTTTCCTTCAGCCCGTAATGCATTTGCTTTAGTATTAATACCAACAGTCATAGATGGTTTAATTCTAGAAAGTCTATCTGCTACAATATTCATTTGTTGAAAATCAAATTATAAAATGTTCAATAACTAGACTTGTGCATGTAAACAATAAAAAAATGGCGAAAATTTTTTTTAGAATTTCTTTACTAATTCTTGAAGACAATTTTGCTCCAATATTCGCTGTAAATATGCTTGTTGAAATAACCAAAGCAACTATTAAAATATTTACATATCCAAGTGAATATGGTGGTAAACCCTCAATATTGATACCTAGAAATATATAGGAAATGGCTCCTGGTAGGGCGATAAAAAATCCCAGAACAGCAGAAGTTCCAACAGCTTGATGCATTTTTTTTGAAAATATACTTAAAATTGGAACACTAAAACTCCCTCCACCGATTCCTATCAAGGCTGAAAATAATCCTATTAATCCACTAATAAAAAAATTAATAAAAAAATTTTTAGGAATATCATTACCAATTGTTTTTATGTTTCTCTGAAAAAACATATTTAAAGAAATTAAAAAAGCTAAACTAATAAAAATTAATACTAAAATTTCACCTTCAATTCTACTTGCTAATAATGATCCAATTATAGATCCTGATATAATACCTGCTACCCATTTCTTCACAATATTTCTATCTACATTGTTTAATTTTATATGAGAAAGCACAGACGAGATAGAAGTGAATACTATTATACAAAGAGAAGAAGCTACTGATACATGCATTACAACATCTATTGAATAGCCTAATTGTAATAAAATAAAATATGAAACAGGAACGATTATTATTCCTCCACCAACTCCTAATAATCCAGCTATCAAGCCTGAAAAAAGACCCGTTAATAAAAATGTTACAATTAAAATTATCAATTAAAAACCCTTTTGCATTAGAAATTATGTAGTAAACGAGTTCAATAAAAAGTAAAAAGAAATTAAATTATGACACATATTCATTGGTTAGGTGCAGGTTTATCTTCAGTTCCAGGAATAAGAAGAATTGCTTCAAGTGGCAATAAAATTACTGTATGGAACAGAACTTTGTCTAAAGCTGAATATAGCATTAATCATATAAACTCTGAAAAAGTATTGGCAAAAAAATATGATCTTGATGAAATAAAAAAGCAACTTAACAAAGGGGATATTGTAGTTTCTCAATTGTCTGCAAATATGCACCCAGAAATAGCTAAAGTTTGTCTTGAAAAAAATTGTCATTTTGCATCTACTAGCTATATTTCTCCTAATTTAAAAGAACTAGACTTAGAAGCTAAAGAGAGGAATTTAGTTTTTATAAATGAGATAGGTTTAGACCCTGGAATTGATCATTTTTTTTCTCATCTTTTAGTTTCAGAATTAAAACAACAAAATATAAATGACTGTGCGGTTTCATACTATTCTTATTGTGGAGGAATACCTGCTGTATCTAATGATTTTAAATATAAATTTAGTTGGTCTCCTGTAGGCGTTATAAAAGCCCTTAATAATAAAGCAAAATTTATTAGTAACTTTCAAGAAAAAGAGGTAATTCCCTACCATCAAGTAAGTACATACTCAGTAAATGATGAAGATTTTGAAGCTTACCCAAATAGAGACTCCATTCCATATATAACAGAATATAATTTTGATCACTCCTGGAAAATCAACAATTTTGTAAGAGGTACTTTAAGACTAAATGGATGGACGAAAGCATGGAAAGAGATTTTTTTAATGTTAGAAAATCCAAGTCCAGATATCGAAGAAAAAATTCAAACCAAAAGTGATGAATTGTGGGCTAATAATCAGTACGAAAAAGATGAGAAAGATAGAGTAGTTCTTTCAGTAAAAATGGAAGCATCTAACAATGATGGTGTAGTCTGGGCAAGAAGTTATGAATTAGATCAAAGTGGTAGCGGTGAAAATAGCGCTATGGCAATTTTAGTTTCAATAACTCTTTCTGCAGGAATAGATTTAATCCTTAATAATCAACTTAATACAGGTGTTCAAGCAGCGCCCTCTGATAAAGAAAATATAGAATATTTTTTTAAAATTTTGAAAGATTACAAAATAAATTATATTAGTAAATAATGAACTCTGATACTTTCACTCTAGGTATTATTAGAGAAACAAGAGAAGATGAAAGCAGAACCCCTCTAGTTCCTAATCATGTAACAAAAATTAAGGAAAAATATAATCATGTTAATATTCTTGTTCAACCTTCAAAAAATCGATGTTTTAGTGATTTAGAATATAAAAATGCAGGCGCTATAATTCAAGAAGATCTTAATGAATGTAATATAATATTGGGAGTAAAAGAAATAGGAACAAATCTTTTAAATGATAATAAAACATATTTATTTTTTTCTCATATTTCTAAAATCCAATCTGATAATTCTTCTGCAACTCAAGGCACTCCTGGGATGGATAAGAAAGAGTTAATAAAAACTATTTTAAAAAAAGATATAACATTAATAGACTATGAAAATATTAGAAATAAATATGGGTCACGTTATTTAGGATTTGGACGATTTGCAGGAATAGTTGGATGTTATAATTCACTATCTCTTTACAAAAAATTTATAAAAAAAATAAATATGAAGAGAGCTTTTGAATTAAAAAATTATGAGTCTTTAATAAAAGAAATTAGTAATAATAAATTTTCTGAAATAAAAATTTTAGTTACTGGAGATGGAAGAGTTGCAAAAGGTGTCTTAGAATTATTACAAAAAACAAATATTACTGAAATTTCAAAAGAAGAATATCTTAATAAAAAGTTTTCTTATCCTGTATTTTGTAATTTAAAAACTGAAGACTATGTTAAATCTAACTCAAAAAATACTTTCAATCTTCAACATTTTATTGAATTTCCAAATGATTATAAATCAAAAACTCACGAATACTTACTAAGTACAAATGTATTAATAAGTGCCCATTATTGGGACCCACATTCACCTAAAATTTTTGAATTAAAAAATTTAAATAAATATTTAAATTTACAAGTTATTGGAGATATTACCTGTGATCTTAATGGTTCTATTCCTACAACTTTAAAATCAACAACAATAAAAGATCCATACTTTTATTATAATAAAAAAGAATTATCCGAATGTTCACAATCAGAAGAGTCAATAGCTGTTATGGCTGTTGACAACTTGCCTTCTGAGCTACCAAGAGATTCAAGTACTGAATTTGGAGATGGAGTTTTAAACGAAGTACTACCTTTCGTAATTGGAAAAGATGATGGTAGAATTTTTAATGCCACAATAATAAAAAAAGGTAAATTTCTATCTAGATATTCATATATAGAAAAGTATATTAAAAAATAATGAACCAAAATTCCCCTAACTTTGATGCTCTTAGTGAAGCAAATAATAAAAAATTTGTAATAACAAGTGATTATAAACCCAATGGAGATCAGCCAAATGCCATAAATTCATTAGTAAAAAATATAAAAAAAGGAGAAAATGAGCAGGTATTACTTGGAGTTACTGGCTCAGGGAAAACTTTTACAATGGCTAAAGTTATAGAAGCATTACAAAAACCTACGCTCATCATGGCGCCAAATAAAACTCTTGCAGCACAACTATACGGCGAAATGAAAAGTTTATTTCCTAATAATGCAGTTGAATATTTTGTCAGTTATTATGATTATTATACCCCTGAGGCATATGTTCCTCGATCAGATACATATATTGAAAAAGAATCTTCAATAAATGAACAAATCGATCGATTAAGACATTCGGCAACTCGTTCTTTAATTGAAAGAAGAGATACAATAATTGTTGCATCTGTTTCGTGTATATATGGAATAGGCTCAGTTGAAACCTATTCTTCAATGTCATTTACTTTAGAAAAAAATCAAAAAATTGAAAGAGATTTTATAATTAGAAAATTAGTTGAGCTTTTATATAAAAGAAGAGACATGGACTTTAAAAGAGGGAGCTTTAGGGTGAAAGGCGATATTTTAGAAATTTTTCCCTCTCATTTTGAAGATCGTTCCTGGAAAATTTCAATGTTTGGAGATGAAATTGAAATGATTACTGAAGTTGATCCTCTAACTGGTGAAAAATTATATTCATTAGATAAAATAAGAATTTTTGCAAACTCACACTATGTTACTCCCAAACCTACGATAAAAAAAGCTATAACTCAAATTAAAGAAGATTTGAAACAGCAACTTGTTGTTTTTGAAACTGAAAATAAATTATTAGAAAAACAACGTCTTGATGAAAGAACAAATTTTGACTTAGAAATGTTAGAAACAACAGGAAGTTGCAGTGGAATTGAAAATTATTCTAGATATCTTTCAGGTAGAAATCCAGGTGAGCCTCCTCCAACACTTTATGAATATATTCCAGAAGATTCTCTTTTATTTATTGATGAAAGTCACATTACATGTTCTCAAATTTCAGGAATGTACAAAGGTGACTTTTCAAGAAAATCAACTCTTTCACAATATGGATTTAGATTACCTAGTTGTTTAGATAATAGACCTCTTAAAAGAGAAGAATGGGATGCAATGAGACCACAAACAGTCTTTGTCAGTGCCACTCCAGGAGATTATGAATTAGATAAAACTGGTGGAATATTTGTTGAACAAGTAATAAGACCTACTGGTCTGGTAGATCCTCCAATAGAAATTAGACCCACTAAACATCAAATAGATAATCTTGTTGATGAATGTCGTAAAACTATTGAAAGTGGTTATAGGGTCATGATCACAACTTTAACAAAAAAAATGTCTGAAGATCTTACAGAATATCTGCATGAAGAAGGCTTTAAAGTTCGCTATCTACATTCAGATATAGATACTTTGGAAAGAATTGAGATAATTAGAGATTTACGTTTAGGTGTCTTTAATATTTTAGTTGGCATTAATTTGCTTAGAGAAGGTTTAGATATACCTGAGTGTGCTCTAATGGCAATTCTTGATGCTGATAAAGAGGGATATTTAAGATCCAAAACAAGTTTAATTCAAACAATAGGACGAGCAGCAAGAAATATTGAAAGTAAAGTTGTTATGTATGCTGATACTAAAACTAAAAGTATGTTAGCAGCAATAGAAGAAACATCGAGGAGAAGGAAAAAGCAACTAAAGTATAATAAAGAAAATAATATTACTCCTGTTAGTATTAAAAAATCTATTGAGGAGATTATTGATAGTACAGCTGAACAAGATCATGTCACAATTCCAATAGATAATGTTAAGCAGTTAGTTGGAAAAGATCTTGAGGTACATATAAAGGAATTAGAAAAAAAGATGAATACATTTGCATCTAACTTGGAATTTGAAGATGCTGCGACTGTTCGTGATGAAATTAATAGATTAAAAGCAAAACAAATGGGTTTAAATAAAAAAGCATTAGAAAGATAAAATGGCGGAAGAATATATTAATTTTTCTCAGAAAAACGATACAGGTATAATAAAACTCAACAGACCTAAAGCTTTAAATGCCCTTAATTATGATATGGCTGAAATTTTTTTAAAAAAATTGAATGAATGGGATCTAGAAAATTCAATAAAAAGAGTTTTAGTATATGGTGAAGGAAATGCTTTTTGCGCTGGTGGAGATGTAAAAAATCTTTTTCTATCTTCTAACAAAAATAATTTAAAAGAAATATTTTTTCAAAAAGAATACACTTTAAATAATGCTATTAATGAATTTAAAAAAGATTATTTGAGTGTTTGGAATGGAATTGTTATGGGAGGAGGCGTCGGTTTATCAATGTATGGCAAATATAGAGTAGCAACACAAAATACAAAGTTTGCTATGCCTGAAAGTGCAATAGGTTTTTTCCCAGATGTTGGAGCAAGTTATTTTTTATCTAAATTAAATAGAGGTGTAGGATTATTTCTAAGCCTCACAGGATTTGCTATCAATGCTCGTGATGTTATGGATCTTGGTTTAGCAACTCATTACTCTGATGCAGATAAGATTGAAGAAATAAAAAAAAATTATATACAAACGGGGAATATAGAAAATACTAATCAATATCCTAAATTAGATTCTATAATTGATAAAAATAAAAATTTTATTGAAGATATTTTTCAAAATAATTTAATTGATATTTTTTATCAATTAAAAAATTCTAAAGATGAGTTTGGTAAAAAAATATATTCTCATTTACTTACCCGGTGTCCAATGAGTCTAGCTATTTCTATAAAATTACTTAATAATGCTAAATCTAAGTCTTTAAAAGAATGTTTAGAAATGGAATATCAACTTTGCCAACATATGGTTTATAGAAATGATTTTGATAATGGAGTTGATGCAGTGTTAGTAAGTAAGACACATAAACCTAAATGGAGTCCCTCATCTATAGAAAATATAAATTTTGATGAAGTTGATAAAATGTTTGAACCTCACGTAGAAAAATTATACTTGTAATTATGATTTCATCTTTACCTAGTTCAGCGAAAGTAGTTATAATAGGCGGAGGAGTAGCTGGTTGCTCAGTAGCCTATCATCTTGCCAAATTTGGATGGAAAGATATTGTTTTATTAGAAAGAGATCAATTAACTTCAGGAACTACTTGGCATGCTGCAGGGCTAATAGGACAGATTGGTTCATCAGCAACAATTACCAAGTTAAGAAACCATTCATTAAATTTATACAAAGATCTTGAAAAAGAAACAGGCTTATCAACAGGACTTAAACAAAATGGATCTTTAACTGTTGCAACTACTAAAGGTAGATTAGATGAGTTAAAGAGGCAGGTAAACACTGCTCAACTTTTTAATATCGATGCAAGAGAAGTAAGAAATGATGAAATTTCAGAAATTTATCCGGTAATTAATACAGAAGATATAATTGGAGGAGTCTTTATTCCCAAAGATGGACAAGCAGATCCAGTAGGAGTAACAAATGTTCTAGCTAAAGGAGCAAAACAAAATGGTGCAAAAATTATTGAAAATTGTTTAGTTAAAAAAATACTAACAAAAAATAATAAGATTGGAGGTGTAGAGACTAATCAAGGAAAAATTGAATGCGAATATATAGTTCTTGCTTCAGGTATGTGGTCTAGACAAATAGCTGCTGAGGTTAATGTAAGTGTTCCTTTATATCCGGTAGAACACTTTTATATTTTAACTGAACCTATAGATAATTTAAATAAATCACTTCCTGTGTTAAGAGATTACAATCATTGTCTTTATATAAAGGAAGATGCAGGTAAGTTTTTAGTAGGAATATTTGAACCAAATGCAAAACCAGCTTTTACAAAAACTAATATAGTCCCAAATGACTTTTCTTTTGCTGAATTGCAGGAAGATTTTGATCATTTTGAACCATATTTAATGCATGCAGTAAAAAGAATACCCAACCTTGAGACTGCAGGAATTAGAAAATTCTTTAATGGGCCTGAATCTTTTACTCCTGATACAAACTATTTGTTAGGTGAAACACCTGAAATTAAAAATTTTTTTGTTTGTTGTGGCTTTAACAGTATTGGAATTGTTAGCGCAGGAGGTGCAGGAAAGGTTACAGCAGAATGGATGATTAATGGAGAAGTTAATGAAGATGTTTTCTCTCTTGATATTACTCGATTTGAAAAATTTCATTCTGAAACAAATTTTATAATTGATAGAGCTGCAGAAAGTTTAGGTAATCAATACGCTATGCATTGGCCATATAAACAACAAAAAACATCACGAAATATCAAAACTTTTCCTTATCATGATTTGTTAAAAAAAGAAGGTGCATGCTTTGGTCAAGTAGCTGGGTTTGAAAGTCCTTTATGGTATGCAATAGATGGAGAAAAGCCAGAATTTAAATATAGTTTTGGATATCAAAATTGGTACAAATCTGCACAAAACGAAACTATAAATACGAGAAAAAATGTTGGTTTTTTTGAATTAACTCCTTTTGCGAAATTTGAAATTGAAGGTGAAGCTGCATATTCATCTCTTCAATACTTATGTTCTAATGATATTAAAAATAATGATGGTGCAATTACATACACACAAATGCTAAATTCTAAAGGAGGAATAGAAGCTGATCTATCAGTAACATGTATATCAAAAAATAAATTTAGAATTATAACTGGCTCAGGTGTGAGAGAGCATGATAAAAAACATATACTTCGTTATTTAGATCAAGATGTTAAATTTACTGATATTACAGATAGTTATTCTTGTTTTGGAATTTTTGGACCTAAAAGTAGATCATTACTTACTCAAATGGTTGGAAATGAATTTGAAAATAATAAATTTCCCTTTGGTACGGGAAAATTTTTAAAAATTAATAATATTGATATTTGGTTTCAAAGGCTTTCATACGTTGGAGAGTTAGGTTGGGAATTATATATACCAATAAAAGAATCTAAAAAAATTTATGAGATAATTAATAATATAGGTAAAAATTTTAATATGGTTCATGCTGGTAGACTTGCCATGGATATTATGCGTATGGAAAAAGGTTATCTACATTGGGGACATGATATTTCACCCGCAGAAAACCCTTATGAATCAGGTTTAGATTTTGCTGTAAAAGAAAATAAAGATTTTGAATTTCTTGGGAAAAAAAGTTTATTAAATAATAAATCGAATCAAAAAAAACAGCTGGCGATGTTTATTTTAATAGACTCAAATCCTGGTAATCCTTTGTTGCTTCATGATGAACCAATTTATTATAAAGAAAATATTATAGGTGAAACTACATCTGGAAATTATTCTTTTTGCTATAATAAAAATATGGCTTTTGGATATATAGACTCAAAAATAAATAAAAATGATATGAAAAATGAAATATTTCAAATTGAAGTATCTAAAGTGAAATATGATGCAAAACTTCTACTTTTACCTTTGCATGATCCAAAAAATAGTAAAATTAAAAGTTAAATTGTCTTATAAATTAGATATAATTTAGATTAATATTATGAATATAAAAGATTCTATAAAAAAATTGCCATTATGGAAAAATGAAATTTCTATAGACAGTATAACGGGTGGAATAACTAATCAAAATTTTTTAGTTACAGATGGTCAAAAAAAATATTTTGTTAGAATTGGAGAGGATATATTTGAACATTTAGTAATAAGAAAAAATGAAATTATTGCTAGTCAAGCTGCATCATTGGCAAATATAGCTCCTAAGTTAATTTATTCTTCAAAAGGAGTCATTGTTTTTGAATATATAAAATCAGTGACTTATAACTCAGAATTAGTAATTAAAAATTTAGACAAAATTATTAAAATTATAAAAAATATTCATATAGAAATTCCTAAATTTATTATTGGTGATCCCCCTTTATTTTGGGTATTTCACGTTGTTAGACATTATTCAAATTTTTTAAAAGAGAATAATAGCCCTTACATTAAAAAATTAGATGAATTAATTATAAAGAGTGATCAACTAAACAAAATTGCCTCACCTTATGAAATAGTTTTTTGTCATAATGATTTCTTGCCAGCTAATTTTATAGAAAATGAAAATAAAGTCTGGGTAGTTGATTGGGAATACGCTGGGTTCAATACACCTCTATTTGATTTGGGTGGTTTAGCTTCTAATAATGAATTTTCAAATGAACAAGAAATATATTTACTTGAAAATTATTTTGATCAAAAAATATCAGCTGAAAAAATGTCAAAATATTTAGCTATAAAATGTGCTTCACTACTAAGAGAAACTTTATGGAGTATGACTTCAGAAATTACTTCAAAAATAGATTTTGATTATAAAAAATACACAGATGAAAATTTAAATAAATTTGAAGATGAGTTTAAAAAAATTCAGTAATGAAAATTACAAAATTTTTATTTTTTTTTCTTTTTATTCTAATATTAATTAGTATCATTGTAATTTATAATTTAAATAAAAATTATAACATAGAAAAAATTATAAATAATTTAGAAAAAGATCTTAATGCAAAAATTGTATTAAATGAAGAACCTGACTGGGTTTTTTTACCTAAAATACAATTAAATGTTAAAAGTAAAATAAAAAATAATTTAAATATTTATTCATCAAAAGAAATTAATATTTCTTTTATACAGTCTTATAACTTTTCTCCCTTAAATTTTAAAATAGATAGTAATTCTTTTTTTATTAATGGTCTTGAAATTAAATCTTTAGAAGCCTACGGGAATTATATTTTTAATGATAAAAAAATTATACTAAAAAATTTAACTGGGAAAGTAGGTGATGGTAAATTTTTTTTAAATGGAAATATAAATAATTCAGAATTAGAAAAAATAAATATAACAGGAGATATAAAAAATTTACATTTAAATCAGATATTAAGACAATTAAATTTAGCTAATTGGGAAAGAATAGAAATAAAGCTATCCTCCAATCAGTTTAAATTTAACTCTAAAAAAAATAATATATTGCAAAGTGCTGAAGCGTCTGTGCCAATAAATGGAAGTATGTATTTTGCCGTAACAGAAGAAGAAAGATTTGGAATTGCCTTCCTTAGATTATTAATTGAAAAAATGCCAAATTTAAGTAATTTAAGTAAATCCTTAACTCAAATAATTGATGGATTTGATGGGAAACCTGCTCTTTTTAAAGGTGATTTAAATATAAAAAGCGGATTAATTCAAACTGATAACTTAAATGTCAAAAATCAAAATAATCGAATAGATATTAAAGGATCCTACGATATGATTGCAGATCTTTTTGATGTCAAAATTCTTTTCTTTGAATCAGATAATTTAGTTGTAGAAGCCTTAGTTCTTGGCAATATAGAAAATCCTTCTATACAAATAGTTAATGAAAATATTATTTCAAATAATAAAGATGAAAATGTAGATCTAAAAAAAGTTTTTGATGAAGGTATTCAATCACTAATTGATAAGCTTCTTGGAACAAATGAGTAGCCTATATTCAATAATTTTTAGTGTTTTTGGATATATAATTTTAGGTTTTATATTAAAAAAAATTAATATCATTCCCGATTACATTACAAATAAATTTAATTTTATTTGTTTTAATATTTTGTTACCTATAGCGCTAATCAGCAATTTTTGGCGAATAAAATTTCCAGAAATAATTTTATTTGAATTATTGTTAGTTTTTTTTGGATCTGGAATAATAATTTTTATAATCGGATTTTTTTTTAGTAAGAAAATTTTTAATTTTAAAACTGATGATAGTGCACTATTTGGACTAGGAAGTTGTTTTGGAAACTCTGTAGCTTTTGGTATTCCTCTTATGTACTCAATTTTAGGGCCAATAAACTCTATGCCTTATATGGTACTAGTATTATTTCATGGATTAATACATTTTACATATGCAACTTTAATAATTGAGGGATATAGAAATAGAGAAGAAACAAACTTTTTAAAATTATTCAAAATAATAATTGGGTTACTAAAAAATATTGTTTTATTTGGAATGTTTATTGGAATTTTACTAAATTATCTTGAAATACCTTTGCCAAATTCTTTAAATATTTTTTTACTACCTATTTCAAAAATAGCATTACCAGCAGTTTTAATAAGCCTAGGTTTTTCTTTAGCAGGATTTAAGATTATAAGTGAAATTAGATATTCTATTATTTTAACCATTTTGAAAAATTTTCTTTTTCCATGTATTGCATTTGTTTTAGCAAAATTTATTTTAGTAATGCCTAATCAATTAGTCTTCATAATCACAACTGCGGCAGCACTTCCAAGTGGATCTCAAACCTATTATTTTAGTTACCGATATAATTCCTTACAAAAAATTATTTCTTCAAATATAGTTTTAAGTACATTTGTAAGTTTTTTTACAATTTCATTTATATTTCTATTATTTGGATATTAAGCTGAATTATTATTATAATTTAGTAATTTTTGTTTTGCTTTCAAAGTAGATTTACTTTTTGGAAAAATTTTAATAATTTCATCATAAATCTTAACAGCTTGATCGACTTTTCCTTTTTGAAGAAAAATTAATATCATACCATCCATAGCTCCAAAATGGCGTGGTTCTAATTTTAATGTGGTATTTATATCAGTCATTGATTTATCATATTCTCCCAACATATAAAAAACTGTTGCTCTCTTATTCCATGCTTCAGCAAAATTAGGGTTCTGTTCAATCACTTTTGAAAAAAATTTTATTGATTCTTTTAAATTACCATTATGCATTAATCCAATACCACGAAAAAAATCAGCATTTATTTTAGGGTCGTTAGTTTCATGCCATATATCCCAAATTTTTAGTTTAATTGTTTTTATTTTTGTTTCATTTTCTGTAATGAGTAATTGTGAAAATAAAATTTCTAACCGTTGGTCGTATTGATCTGCTTTTACGTTTAAGCAAAAAAACATTATAATAATTAAAATTCTCAACATTAAAAATATATGGTAGAATAATTTATTTTAAAACGCAATAAATTGAAATATGATTGATCTTTACACATGGCCTACTCCTAATGGTCGTAAAATAAGTATATTACTCGAGGAATTAAAAATTCCTTATAAAGTTCACTTAATAGATATTAATAATAATGAGCAATTCAATAATAATTTTTCTAAAATTTCTCCTAGTAATAAAATTCCAGCTATTGTTGATAAAAAAAATGGAGAAAGTATTTTTGAAACAGGTGCAATTATGCTTTATTTATCTAATAAAAATAATAAATTTTGTTCTAAAAAATATTATTGGGAAATAATGCAATGGTTTTTTTATCAAATTTCCCAGGTAGGTCCTTTTTTAGGGCAGGCTCACCAATTTCTTTATTATCATAAGGGCCAAAGTCTTTTTGCAGAAAAAAAATATAAAGATTATGTCAAAAGAGTTTATGATACACTTGATAAACGTTTAGAAGAAAATGAATTTCTTGGAATTGAATATTCTATAGCAGACATTGCAACTTGGCCATGGATAGCTAGATTTGAAATTCATCAAACTAATTTAAAAAAATATAATAATATTCTTAGATGGTATAAAATAATTGCCAAAAGAACAGCTGTTATAAAAGGTTATCATCTGGGTAAAGAAGATAAAGAAATTCCTCAGCCTTAAATTTAATATATAAAAACAGAAATAGCAGTACCTATTAGTAATAAGGCTAATAAAAATTCAATTATTTTTTTCAATTTGCTATTAGTTAAATATAATCGAATAACACTTCCTCCAAAAGCCCAAATACTTATTGAAGGTATATTAATGATGGTTGACATTATAACCATGAAAAGAGTTCCAAAAATTAGATTTTCTTTTTCTGGGTAAAATAAAGATACCGCTGTTATGCATATTACCCAAGCCTTAGGATTAACAAATTGAAATAATATAGCTTCATAATATTTTAAGGGTCTTGATTTTTCTTCATTTGAAGCAACATTTAAAGATCCAAACATTTTATATGCTAAATATAAAATATATGCAGAACCAACATAACGCAAAATATCAAGTAAAATTGGAAAGGATGTAAATAAACTCCCTAATCCCAAACATACAAGAGCCAATTGTATACCATGACCGGTAGGTATACCCAATATATTAGGGATAGATCTAAAAAATCCAAATTTAATTCCAGAGGTGGTTAAAATACTATTATTAGGTCCGGGAGTTGCATACATTACAAAATTATATGCACTTATTGCAACAATTAGCTCCCAAGTTATCATAAATTGTTAATCTCTAAAATTTATAAACTGTATAGGAATACCCACATTAGAGTCTTCGATCATTTTCATAATAGCTTGAAGATCATCTTTCTTTTTACCATCTACGCGTAATTCATTACCATTTATTTTAATTTGTACTTTAATTTTTGAACTTTTTACATCCGCAGTAATTTTTTTTGCAATAGCTTGTTCTATGCCATCAACAAATTTATAGGATTGCCTAACTTTATTACCCCCAGCTTTTTCCAAACTAGATTTACTTATACATAAAGGATCAACCTTTCTTCGAACTAGATGCGTAATAATTAAATCATGAACTTGATTAACTTTTAGTTCATCATCCGTAATAACAATTAAATCATTCTCTTTACGTTCTATGGTTGTGTCAGATCCTTTAAAATCATAGCGGTTAGTAATTTCACGAATAGCATTTCCTATAGCATTATCAATTTCTTGAAAATCTAATCTATTTACTACATCAAAGCTTGGCATGTTATTTATCTTTCTTCATTTTCATTCTCGTTTTCATTGATGTTTTTATCTTTTATTTGTTTAGTTGAAATAATTCCAAGAGTATTTTTAAACTTATTAACAAGTGATATAAAATTTCCATTTCCTGAACTAAGTTGTTTAGATGCTGTTTCTATATTTTTTTTAGCAGTTATAATTGATTTTTCGACTTGATCAAAAGAAGATATAACATTTGAA
>CACJSL010000006.1 GCA_902596065.1 uncultured Alphaproteobacteria bacterium
TTTCAAAATTGCATAGTCTATTTGACTGGCAACCAAAATATAATGATCTCTCTTTTATTGTTAAAACATCAATAGATTGGGAAAAAAAATTATTAAATTATTAATATGCATAAAAGAGTTTTTAAACGTAATGATAATAAAGAATTATTTTTATATGGTAACAATGAACACAATGAACCAAGTACGAAAGAATTAGAACAAACTCCTACTTCAGAACCACATATGCGATGGAATCCTGCAAGACAGGAGTGGGTAACGTATTCAGCTAGTAGAGTTAATCGCACTGCTTTTCCTGCAAAAGAATATTGTCCTTTATGTCCCTCAGGAAATTTAAATTTTCCAACTGAAATTCCCTTTAAAAATTTTGAAGTAGCAGTTTTTCCTAATCGTTGGCCAAGTTTTAATACTCATTCTAATGCTTCTAAAGTCCATACAATAAATACCAAGCCTTCAAATGGTTATTGTGAAGTTGTTGTATATTCTTCAAATCATAATGAAACAGTTGCTGATATGTCTCTTGATAGAATCATTTTACTAACAAAAACTTGGATAGACAGATACAAAAATTTAATGCCAAAAAATGATGTAGAGTATGTAATGCCTTTTGAAAACAGAGGTGAGGAATGTGGGGTAACACTTCATCACCCTCATGGGCAAATTTATTGTTATCCATTTGTCCCGCCAGTAATTGAAAAAGAAGTAATATCTTTTCAAAAAGAAAATTTTATTCTTTCAATGATGGAAGATCTCAAAGAAAAGTATTTTGTCTATCAAGACGATTTTATTATTGCGGCTGTTCCTCCCTTTGCAAGATATGCATATGAAATTTGGATTATGCCAAAAATACAGATGGCTGGGCCATGGCAATTTAATGAAAATCAAATCAAATCATTTGCAAATTGTTTACAAAAAGTTATTCAAGGTTATGACTCTTTTTTAGGAAAAAAATGCCCCTATATTATGGGACTACATGCTGCACCTAATTTTGAAGATGATAAATTTCACTTTCATGTAGAATTTTATCCTCCTCTTCGTTCAGGTGATAAGCCAAAGATTTTAGCTGGATCTGAGTCAATGGCTGGGGTATTTATTATGGATCTTTTGCCAGAAGATTCTGCTAAGATACTTAGAGAGCATATGAACATATGAGTATTACTAATAAAATAGAATATTATAAAGAAAGTCTAGAAACTTTTGATGATACTCTAGAAAAATATAGATTTTTATTAGATCAAGGAAAAAAAGCATTACCCTTTCCTGAAGAATTCAGACAAGACTCATTCAAAGTATCTGGATGTCAAGCTCAAGTATGGCTTGTTCCATATTTAAAAGATAAATTAATTTTTTTTCACTCTGATTCCGATGCTTTTATTTCAAAAGGTATGGTGACAATTTTGTGTGATATATATGGAGGTAACTCTCCTCAAGAAATAGCAAATACAGATGTAAACTTGTTAAATGTTTTAGAATTAAATGTTTTGCTTACTCCTGGAAGAAGAAATGGTGTTTATGCAATGCTTTTAAAAATTATAGAACACGCAAAATCACACTGTAAATAAATTATTTTCTAACAATTCTCAGAAGTTCATTATTAAACCATAAACCTTTATTTTGCTGAACAATTTTTCTAACAATTTTATCATAATCTTTATTTTTTTCTGCTTCTAAAATATCAATATCATTTACTTGATTAACATAAGTAGCTGCATTCCAAGCTGAAAAAATAATTGATGTAGAAATACCATTACTTATCTCATTAGGAAGTGCCCTTAAAGAATATTTAATTTTTCTAGATGGCAAAATATTAATATCTTTTAATAAATTTTTATCTAAATTCTTTTTTAAATAATCAATAATTTCTTTAGAAAGAGAAGGAAAAGGATTGTCCTTAGGCCACAATTTTTTTATTATTTTATTTGCTGGATCACGGCCCGCAGCATGAACAATTAATAATTGACCTTTGGAAGATAAAGCCTTTATCATTGGCTTAATAACGTAGTTAACTTTTTTTCCTACCTCAATTCTAGAACGATAAGGTTGAGACGCCAAAATAAGATCATATTTATTTTCAGGATTTTTAATTGTTGGAATAATATTTTTTAAAACAAATTCTTGATCTTCTCTATAGATAACTAATACTGAAGGTTGTTTATATGTAGGATTACCACTTTTTGGATGTCTTTCCACTTGCCAGTTTTTAGCTACTTTTTTTTCAATATCTCTTAGTTGATTATTAAATTCAAGAGAGGAATTTCCTTTCAGTTTTACAGTCATCCAATTTATTTTTTTTTGTTTTTTTATATTTTTAGAAGTTAAGCTAGCAGCCTCTGAGTAATGTAAATTACTAACAACAAAAACCATTTTTTGATGCTCGATAAATCTATCAGGTAATTTTTCCAAAGTCAGTCTGACATCTTCCATACTAATTTCTTTGCCAGAAATAAGTTGAGGAATATTAGGAAATTTTTGATGACACTGTCTTAGAACATTCATCAATAAAGAGCCATCACCTAACCCAGCATCAAAAATTTTTAAAGCAGGCTGTTTTGGTTTTAAGCTTGATATAATAGGCTGTATGGACTCAGCAATTTTATTTTTTTCATTTGTTGTTGTTACAAATAATAAATACTTTTGCCTACTATCATAAAATCTAAAGTCCTTCCCCGTCACACGAAACCTTTCGTTCTATAAATATAATAATATTAAATAGTTATTTGAAACTTTGTCAAATATATTGTTACTTGATATTATATACTTATAAAAAACAAATTAAATTTAACAATAAGCTTGAAATTAAATAGATAATATTTTAGTTTAAACTCATAAAATTAGTATCTAAATTAGTATCTATGAAAAAAAAATATAAAAAAGTTTTCTCATTAAGTTTACAGTCTGGATATAGAAATTACACAGTTAGAGATCTATTAGAAACTAAGGGTAAAAAAAAACTAACGCAAATCAATGTGACTACTCCTGAAGAAGCTGCAGCTGCAGAAGAAGCTGGTATTGACTTAATCATAGCAGGACCCCCTTCTCCTATGAAAAAAATAAGAGAGGCAGCTCCAAAAACTTTTTTTACTTGTGGACTTAATTGGACAGAACATGAATCAAAAGAAAGTGTTGTAAGAAAATGCCTAGAGTTAATTGAACTAGGTCTTGATTCACTTCATTGTGGTTCTTGGAACATGGAATTTGTTAAATATTTAAGCCAGTTTAGAATTCCAATTCAAGGCCATGTAGGATTGGTTCCCATGAAATCTACATGGACTGGAGGAGTAAAACCATTTGGTAAAACATCTAAAGAAGCAGAACAAATCTATAAAGATATTAAGGAGCTTGATGGAACAAGTGCTTGGGCAGTTGAAGTTGAATGTGTTCCAAAAGAAATTTTAGCTGAATTGACCAAAACTACAAAACTCCTAACAATATCAATTGGATCTGGTAGTGAAGGTGATGTTCAATTTCTATTTGCTGAAGATATTTTAGGACATAGTCTTATAGATACTCCTCGGCATGCAAAAATATATAGAAATTTTAATAAAATTTTTGCAAGTATGCAAAAAGAAAGAATAAGTGCTTTTAAAGAATTTAAAAATGATGTTTTAACAAAAAAATATCCAGCCAAAAAACACTCAATTGAAATTCCAAAAGAAGAATTGTTGAAATTTAAAAAATTTATAAAAAAAAAATAATCTAATTTATAGTTTCTAAATATTTACTATTTGCTAAATCTGGGCAATTTTCTATTTGATGATTATAATAATCATCGTTGTTATAATCTAAATAAATATTTCCAGATCTCTTATATAAAATGTCGTTTTCGTTATCATTGACATGAACTTTATTCTCAGGATCTAAGTTATTAGCACATTTAGGAGGAGATCCAAGGGTATGTAAAATTTCATGTAAAATAGTTTCTTCACTTTTGCCAAAAGATTCATTTTTTGATTCATTTAGACTATCATCCATACAGCTAAACATTTTTTTATTATTGCCTACTTCCTTTTTCCACCTACCACTCGAAAAAAAAATAGCCACCTTGCCATCAAATCTTGATTTGCCACAAATATCAAAAAATAAAGATTTTCTTTTTTCCCATCCTTCAAAGAAAATAATAAATTTTTTATTTTCAAAATTATTAAAAATATCTGTATTGGACAAAATAATATTTTCTATTTTTAAGCCCACATCATCATTAGCATTTTCCTTAGAAGTAAAATCTGTAAACCAGTTCATGGTTTTATCTACTCTTATAAAAGTTACATCTATAGAACCATCGAATTTTCTATCAAAAATAATTTTTTGACTGTTTGATTTATCTATAAACCATTTATTTATAGCAATAAGTGAAGACTCTATATTTAGGTTAATATCAAACATTCTATCTTCTTTTTCACAAGGTAAAAAATATACTGCATGAATTTGATTACCTAATATGTTATCAGGATTATCTTTAAACGATCTATCTGAGATGTGATCTGATAAGTGTGAAATTATTTTTGTATTTCCTTCGTCATTACAAATTTCAGGTAAAATTTTTTTTGGAGCAAATAATTTCCAATCTTCATTGATAAACTGCAAATAAAATACAAAAATACATAAGATTATAAAAAAAATTGAAGTAGGAATTGTAAAATATTTATACAAAATAGTTTTTGTGAGAATATTTACACATAAATTAATTTTTAAGATATAAATATAGTAAATTACAATTTATATCAAAAATAAAAATATTTAATCTAATGTTAAAAATAGATACATTAAAAAATTTAATCATTCTATTTAGTTCTATAATAATTTGTTTGTTAATTTTAGAAATTTTATGTCGCTTATTTTTTACTTTACCTATTCCAAACAATATTGAAGAAGCTGAAAAAGCAGGATTAATATATGATAAAAGATCAAAATTTCAAGTAATCAATGAATTAAGAAAAAAAGAAAAAAATATTTTTCCTGCTACTTACCCAATTGAATGGCTTAAAGAAGAGGTGAGAGAATATGAAAAAATTTTTCCTTTATCTGGATTATCTTATGGAAAAAGTGTTTATTGTAATGAAAACGGAAATTGGTCAGTTCTTCCAAATGATATTTATGGATTTAATAATCCACCAGAAATTTACAATAAAAAAATTGATGTAGTTATTCTTGGAGATAGTTTTGCAAGAGGAGCATGTCTCAAAATTGAAAATAGCACAGCTGGATATATTAGAAATTATACAAATTTTAATACTACTGCTTTGGCAAATGGAGGGGGGCCTTTAATTGAATTAGCAACATTTATAGAATATGCGGCAAAAATAAAACCCAAATATGTATTTTGGTTTTTCTATGAAGGAAATGATCATGAAAATTTATTAGAAGAAAAAAATATTCCAATATTAATGAAGTATCTAGATTCTAATTATGAGCAAAATTTAATTTTAAAACAAGATGAGATCAATGCTAAAATTTTTAATTACTTAAAAAAGAAAGAAGAAGAATATTTAAAAAATAACTTAGATGAGTTAATTATAACTAAAGTAAAAGATCCTAAAATAAATAAAACTAAACTAATTTTTTTTAAAATTAAAGATTTTTTATTACTTACCAGAACAAGATACATGATAAATGTAAAAGTGTTTAATAAAAAATATTCTCATCATAAATATGACTCTGATTTACTTAAAAGAATATTAAAAAAAGTTAAGAATATTTCAGAAAAAAATAATATAGAATTTTATTTTGTATATATACCTACTTGGCAAAGAAACGCTTTCAATCTAAATGATTCTTATTTGCATAGAGATAAGTTACTAAAAGATATCAATAAATTAAAAATTAATGTAATAGATTTGCAACTTACATTAAATAATAAAGACGATCCATTATTTTATTATACTTTTCGTAAAAATAATCATTTTAATAAAGAAGGTTATAAACTTATAGCAAAAGAAATGGAAAAATTTTTAATTAAATAACTTTTATTTTTGACTTAAATTAATTTTATATTTAAAAGTAAGTTGTGTCTTTTTTATTAGAGTTTTGGGAGTTTATTAAATTTAGAAAAAAATACTGGTTACTTCCTGTATTTATAATGTTAATAATTTTTGGAGGATTAATAGTATTAAGTCAAGGTTCAGTAGTTGCTCCTTTTATATATACACTTTTTTAATAAATGTTAATTTTAGGTATATCTGCCTTCTATCATGATAGTGCCGCAACTCTTATAAATGATGAAAAGATAATTGCAGCAGTACAAGAAGAGAGGTTTACAAGGATAAAACATGATCCTAATTTTCCCATAAATTCAATAAAATATGTATTAAAAGAAAATAATTCTTCACTAGAAAAAATTGATGCAATAATATTTTATGAAAAACCATTTTTAAAATTTGAAAGATTAATTGAAACTTATATTTTAAATTCACCTAAGGGATTTTCATCTTTTATTAAAGCTATGCCAATTTGGTTAAAAGATAAACTATTTCAAAAAAAATTAATTATTGAAAAACTTAAAACTATTTCTAAGAATTTTAATTCGGAAAAAATTTTTTTTTCTCACCATCACATGAGTCACAGTGCAAGCGCTTTTTTTCCCTCACCTTTTGAGAAAGCAGTGATACTTACTTTGGATGGTGTAGGAGAGTGGGCATCTTCAACAGTTGCTATAGGAAATAAAAATAAAATTGTATTAAAAAAAGAAATCAATTTTCCTCATTCATTAGGTTTGTTATACTCAGCCTTTACATATTATTTAGGCTTTAAGGTTAATAGTGGTGAATATAAAATAATGGGCTTAGCACCTTATGGTTCTGCAAAATATAAAGATTTAATTTTATCAAAATTAATAGATTTAAAAGAAGATGGAAGTTTTAGATTAAACCAATCTTATTTTAATTATTCAACTGGTTTAACAATGACAAATAAAAAATTCTCTAAACTTTTTGGAAATAAGAGAAGAAGTCCTGAAACAGAAAAAATTAATCAATTTCATATGGATGTTGCCGCATCTATTCAAAAAGTTCTGGAACACATAATTTTAAAAATTATTCAGTCTCTTTCTAAAGAATATAATATTGATAATTTGTGTTTAGCTGGTGGAGTTGCGCTTAATTGTGTCGCAAATAGTGCTATTTTAAATGATAAATCTTTTAAAAATATTTGGATACAACCAGCTTCAGGGGATGCTGGGGGGTCTTTAGGGGCTGCCTTATATTTATTTTATGATTATTATAATAACAAGAGAATTGTAGATAAAAATGATCGAATGCAAGGATCTTATTTAGGGCCATCTTATGATAATGACGAAATACATACAGAGCTCAAAGCGTTAGAAGCAAATTTTATTAAATTTGATGAAAATGAATTAATTAAAATAACAGCAAAAGAATTAAAAAATGAAAAAGTAATTGGTTGGTTTCAAGGAAGAATGGAGTTTGGACCTAGAGCTCTTGGTAATAGATCAATCATTGCTGACCCTAGATCAGATAAGATGCAAAAAACTCTAAATTTAAAAATTAAATATCGTGAAAGTTTTCGTCCTTTTGCTCCATCAGTGCTTTTTGAAAAATTAAATAATTTTTTTGAATTAACTATTACAAGCCCTTACATGTTACTAACAGCAAATGTAAAAAAAGAAATTTGCAATGAAATGTCTGAGGATGAAAAAAAGTTATTTGGTATTTCTAAATTAAATATTAAACGATCAGAAATTCCTGCCGTAACTCATGTAGATTACTCAGCAAGAATACAAACAGTTCACAAAGAAACTAATTTAAAATACCATAAATTAATAAGTGAATTTGAAAAAATTACTGGTTATCCTGTTATAGTTAATACTTCCTTTAATATTAGAGGAGAGCCAATTGTATCTAGTGTTTCAGATGCTTTCAATTGCTTTATGGGAACTGAAATGGATATATTAGTGATAGGTAATTTTTTGCTAGAAAAAAAGGCTCAAAATTTAAAATTACTTAAATCCTATAAAAATAATTTTAAACTTGATTAAATCTATAATTTTTTATTGTATTATTTATATCTAATATTTAAGATAAATATTATAAGTATTTAAAATGGAAACATTAAAAAAATTTTCAGATAAAAAAATCAGCTCAGAAAAAAATTTTGGACTTAGCTTTTCTATAATTTTTATTTTAATAACACTTTATATATATTTTAAATATAATATAATAATTAAATGGCTAATATTAGTTTCAATAATTTTAATTTTTTTTAGTTTTTTTAAACCCAATTTCTTAAAAATCCCTAATATTTTATGGAACAAAGTAGGATATATTCTGGGTGCAATAGTCTCTCCTTTAGTGATGGGTATTATTTTTTTTGGAGTTGTAACTCCTACTGGAATAATAATTAAGTTGAAAAAATTTTTTTTAAATTTTGAAAAAAGAAAAATATACAAAACTTATTGGGTAATAAATAAAGAAAAAAAATCATCTTTAAAGAATCAATTTTAAAAAAATTCACTTAATAATTACTGATTATATTGTAGTATTTTTTTGTAAGATCTAATTTAAAATACCCATTTTGCCATTTTGATAGTCAAGCATAGCTTTTTTCATTTCTTCATCTGTGTTGGTAACAAAAGGACCATGACGAATAATTGATTCTTTTAGAGGTTCTCCAGCTAACAGAAGATAAGAGCCACTAGAAGATATAGAGTTTAAATTAATTTCAGTAGATGATTGATCAAAATAAACCATTTGGCCTTTTGAGGCTATTGTATTTGATTCAATAAATTGAAGCTCTCCATTAATAACATAAACCATAGCGATTTGATTTTTGGATATATATAAACTTATTTGTTTCGACTCGAAAAAGTTTACATCTAAAATAGAAACCGGAGAATAAGTTTGTACAGATGATTTTACATCTTTTATTTCGCCTACTAATACTTTAATCGATACTTTATTGCTCTCTTTTATTATTGGAATGTCATCTTTTTTAATATGCTGATACCAAGGTTTGACATTTTTATATTTCGAAGGAAGGTTTACCCAAATTTGTAAACCCTGCATGATACCGCCACTTTTTTTAAATTTTTCAGTGACCAACTCTGAATGTATTAGGCCTGAACCTGTTGTCATCCATTGAATATCACCTGTTTTAATTGTAGCATTGCCTCCCCATGAATCCCTATGTTCTATTTCACCTCCAAGCAAATAAGTAATTGCTTCAAAGCCACAATGGGGATGAGCGGGGACTCCTGTTGCTCCTCCAGGTTGATAATTTATTGGACCAAAATGATCAAAAAGTAAAAAAGGATCATTATCTCTTAAATCAGAAACAGGGAAAGCTCTAGTAACAGGTATGCCGTCTCCTTCAAATGTTTGCATACATTGTTTTATATTTAATACTTTACGCATAGATTATATATGGATGTAATATTTAAATACTTCAAGTTAATAAAAAATAATTAATTATTTAATTATAAATTATATTTTTTAGTTGTAAAAATTTGGTTTTTCTTTCACTGGAATTGTTACAGTTTTTTCTTCTTCAAAAGCTTGCACTCCCTTATCAGCAATAAATGATGAAATCATTCCATCCCATGCAGAAGAACCCTCAGAAGTAGTATTATTTAAAATAGAATTAATCCATGCTTGATTTTGATTGCGATATGCATCAGCAAATCTTGGGCGCCAATCTTTACCATAAGAAAAACTATGTTCGTTATTAATTAATAATTCATTTTTACGAGAAGGAGACATCAAAATTGTTCCTTTTTCACAAACCAATTCTGCTCTTACATCATATCCATATTTTGCATTTGCATTAACTTCTACATCAACAATAGCTCCATTAGCACATTTAATTATTGCCATAATAGGATCTACAAAATCTAAATCTTTTCTTATCGAGCTTTTAATAATTTGAATTTCAACTATTTCTGTTTCAAGAAGCCATCTGATAATATCAAATTCATGAACAAGCGCACTTCTAATTGACATAACAGATTCAAAATAGCTTGGCGCACTCACCATCCGATGAACACAATGTAGCAATAATGCTTTTCCTACATCTAAATTATTATAATTTTTTTTCATTTCTTGGTATGTCGGACAGAATCTTCTCATAAATCCAACTTGAACTAGTCTTTTTCCTATTTTCTGTTCAGCTTCAATAACATCATTGCATTCTTTTACTGAATGAGAGAGAGGCTTTTCACACAAAACAGGTTTTTGTAGTTTGATACTCTCTAAAACAAATTCTACATGACTATCATCTGGAGAAACCACCATAACTGCGTCAACCTTATTTGAATTTATTAATTCTAGACCAGAGTTGTGTATTTCAGGATTATCTAATGTCTCTATAATTCTTTGAGCTTGATTAATATTTTTATCATAAATTGAGGTAACTTTTGCATTAGATACTTTTGATTGAATAATATTGGCATGATCAGCTCCCATTATTCCTAAACCAATTATACCTACATTAACTGTCATTAATGCTAAAATATATTATGATATAGAGATTTTTACAATACTATTGTTAATTGACTATTTTTTATTCTTACAATCTTTACACACACCATAAATTTCTAAATTATGTTTTGCGTATTTAAAATTAGCTTGCACACTTTGTTTCGCAAAGTATTCAGATAAATTCTTTTTTTTCAGTTCCGTTACCTGATCACATGTTTCACATATTAGAAAAGAAGTAGATGTCGATGAGTCACAATTCTTGTGCTCACACGCAATATAAGAATTTTTACTTTCTATTTTATGAACCTTTCCAATTTCTATAAGTTTATCCAAAGCTCTGTATACTTGAAGAGGCGCTTTAATTCCTTTTTTTTGAATATCAAAAAGAATAGCATAAGCCTTTAAAGGCTCTTTTGATTTTTCTAATAAATCCAGAACAGTTTTTTGATTATTCGTTAATTTTTCTGAGGTAAGAGTCATATAATTTAAATATCAAATTGTGTTCATCTTTGCAATGCGCTGCTTCTTTTAAAAGGTATTAGTGAAAGAATAAACAGTACTAATCCGGCTACAATTATTGATGGACCAGAGGCTGTATTAAATTCTAAAGAGCTAAACAAACCTATCATTACTGAAACAATTCCTATCAAAATTGATAATATAACCATTTGAAACGGATTATTACTCAAACTTCTTGCTGTTGCAGCAGGTATTAAGAGCAGCCCAGTTATTAATAAGGCTCCAATCATTTTTAAAGAAATAGCGATTACACCAGCTAGGAGAAGAGTAAAAATAAAATTAGATAGATCCGGCTTCATTCCCTCAGCAGCTGCTAAATCATAATTAACAGTCGCTGCAAATATTGATTTCCAAATATAATATAATATTCCTAAAATAATTAATCCTCCAAACCAAATAATAAAAATATCTTCAAGAGTGACGGCCAATATATCTCCAAATAATAAGCCCATTAAATCAAAGCGTATTGATGTTAGAAAACCAATTAATACTAGACCAATTGCAAGAGTTGAATGAGCTAGAAGTCCAAGCAAGGAATCTCCTGCCAACTTTGTTTTTTTTTGTAAACTGAGTAGAGTTAATGCAACTATTCCAGATATGATAAAAACTGACAAAGAAATATTGATACTAAAAGCATACGCTAAAGTAACACCTAGCAAAGCTGAATGGGATAAAGTATCTCCGAAATAAGAAAGTCTTCGCCATATAACAAGACACCCAAGGGGGCCAGTTACAATAGCAATTCCTATACCTGCAATTAATGATCGAATAAAAAAATCATCAAACATTAATCAGCTACACTTCCATCATGATTGTGGGAATGATCATGATTATGTTGATAATAGGATAATGTTTCTGAGTTATGTTCACCAAATAATTTGATGTACTCTGGATTTTTTACGACACTACCAGGAGTTCCGGAACAGCAGATATGTCCATTTAGACAAATAACATGATTGGTAGTGGACATAACAAAATGCATATCATGAGAAATTAATAAGATGCCACAGTTTAAGCTAATAGAAATTTCTTTAATGAGATTATACAGTGCTATCTCCCCATTGAAATCAACTCCCTGTACAGGTTCATCTAATACTAATAAATCAGGTTTTTTTGCTATAGCTCTTGCAATTAAAACACGTTGAAATTCACCACCGGACAAACTATTAATTTGATTATAGAGTAATTTATCAACTCCTGTCATAGTTAAAGACTCATTGACCTGATTATTATTTAAGTTGCTTGTGAGTTTCATAAAATCAATGACGCGAAGTGGCATGGTCCAATCAATACTAATTTTCTGAGGAACATATGCCATCTTATTGGCATTTCCTGTAACCAGACCTTCATCTGCATTCAAAATATTTAATATCATTTTGGCTGTTGTTGTTTTCCCAGAACCATTAGGACCAATAAGCGTTACAATTTGACCTTGATTAATTTCAAAAGAAATTCCTCTAACGAGCCATTTAGACGATCTATGAACGCCTGCATTCTCTAACTTAACAAGTAATTTTTTTTGTTCCATTTATTGTTTACAATATGATATGTTATATTATAACACTTTTTAATTTAACAAACCTATATCTGAAAAGAAATATTATGAAACAGAATAATTATCTACTAAACTTTTTAAAAGTGACATTTTTCGCTCTTTTGCTGATTGCTACATCGCCTGTAAGAGCAGAAATAAAAGTTGTTACTACTATAAAACCTCTACATTCATTAATTGCGAATGTTATGGATGGTGTTGGTGAGCCGTCATTAATAATTGAAGACAGTACATCTCCCCATAGCTTTACTTTAAAGCCTTCTCATGCAAAACTTCTTGAAGAAGCTGATCTTATTTTCTGGGTTGGTGAGGGCATTGAAACTTTTATGGAAAGACCTCTTGAGTCTATTGTTAAAAATGCTGAAGTTGTTGAGTTTATGGAAGTTGAAAGTATTGAAAAGCTAAAATTTAGAGAAGAAAGTATTTATGGCGATCACGATGATCACGACGATCATGATGGACATGACGATCACGATGATCACGATGGACATGACGATCACGATGAAGATCATGACGGACATGATGATCATGATGATCATGATGACCACGACGACCACGAAGATCATGATGACCATGACGATCACGATGAAGATCATGACGGACATGACGATCATGATGATCACGACGACCACGAAGATCATGATGACCACGATGGACATGACGATCATGATGACCACGATGATCATGACGATCATGCTGGCCATGAAGGTCATAATCATGGAGAGTTTGATGCTCACATATGGTTAGACCCAATGAATGCAAAAGAAATGGTCCGTGAAATTGCTCATGAACTAGGTCATTTAGATCCTACTAATAAGGATAAATATGAAGCTAATGCTGATGCAACAATTCTAGCACTTGATCAATTGATTGAAGATGTAAGTAAAGACATCAATAAGGATGCAAAATTTGTTGTTTTCCATGATGCTTATCAATACTTTGAAGAGCGTTTTGGTGTCAGAGCAGAAGGGGCATTAACATTAAATACTGATGTATTACCTGGGGCTAAGCAAATTGATGAAATTCAGGATGTAATTAAAGATAGAGGAGTCAATTGTATTTTTTCTGAACCTCAATTTAATCCAAAAATTATAACAACAATTGCAAAAGATACTAATATAAAAACTGGCGTCTTTGATCCTCTTGGAGCAAATATTAATTCTGATAAAGATCTTTACTTTAAGCTTATCAGCAATTTGGGTAGTGAACTCAAGGGTTGTTAGTCTTCTAATTCATAAATTCCACCTTGATAAAAGGTGGAATTTAACACATTCTTAATTCGTTTAATTAATAATCTAATAATAAAAAATTATTTCTGAAACAGAAATATCAGATTCAAAATCTCGACCATACGCAACAATACCAAAAGTTCTAAGATTTTTACCTTCCAAGTCAAAATTATTAGAAAATCGATGTTTGAAGGAACTTAAAGGCAAATCAATTACTTCCCAATTAGAGTTTGCTATAAAAGTTGAAGAATAATAATCACGGTACGAACGAGTTTTATCAGTACGAATAAAAATATGGTAGGTTTCACCATTACCACTTACATTTAATTTGACACCTTTAATTTTTGTTATATCTTTTTCAAAATCAAAAAATGATAAATTAGTACGCAATTGAATAAAACCACCGTTATTTGCTGTGCTTACATTGCCACTAAGCCTTGCAAAAAACATTTCTCCTTCTTGTTCAAGAACTGCTTGACCTTGAGATATTCCACCCATGGTTCTATCACTAATATATTGCCAGTATTTTCCACTATCCTTAGTAAATGGTATCTTAGTGTCTAATTCTGCAGCTGAGCTTAAAGCGCTAAAAGTTACTAATATCAAAAAAAATAATTTTTTCATAAAATTTATAATATCATTGAAAAATTAAATTATTAACAATTTATTCTAGATCAAAAGCATCAACTTATGATATATATTTAATTATATGAAATACATAACTGTAGTAATGGGTATAGTTCTTCTAATAGCTGTATATAGTTCAGTAATTTTTTCGGATAAATTTGCAGTTTTAGGGCATGGGTATCCGCAAGAAAAAGTAACAGATATTAGGCACAGTGTATTTTCTGGAGTTAGAGTATCACATTCAACTCATAAACATTAAGATAAGAAATTTAAATAAATAGAATAAATTAATACTGCGGTTTAACGGTTATTAACTTTTCATCAATCCACGAGGTTATTCCATTTTTTGCATTATAAATAACATTATCAAATTTTTTTATTTCCATCATTTTGGCAATTATCGCAGTTCTTCTTCCCGTTCTACAAATTAAGATTATTGGTTTACCTTCATCTATTTCTAAACGTAGTTTTTCATACCATTCATCATAATTATATTTTCCTTCTTTATCAAAAAAGGTTAGCAAAATACTTTCTGGAACAACTCCTGTTTGGTCCCATTCAGAACTTCTTCTTATATCTATAATTGGAATATTGGTTTTTGATAATTCTATAATTTGCTCATTATTTACATCGACAATTTTTGCAAATGCAAATTTCATAGTTAATAAAAAAACTATAAATATTATACAAAATCTAATTAACATTATATCTTACCTTTCTTAAAAAATACTACTGAATCAAATAAGAATCAATGTGAATCTATTTTAATAATTAGATTTTTTTTGGATTCCTCAACGACAAACTTTCCTATTATCCCATGTAATTTCATATTACTATTTACTTAGAAAGATAAGGATATATTAGAGAACTTGAACAAAGGGAGTATGGCGGAACTGGTAGACGCGCCGGATTCAAAATCCGGTCACTTCGGTGGTGTGGGTTCGATTCCCTCTACTCCTACCATTTAGAAAATGAATATTTTACGAAAATTATATGACTGGACTATTGAAAAATCTAAAAGTCCTAAAGCAGTTTGGTTTTTAAGCTTAGTGTCTTTTACTGAAAGTTCTATTTTTCCTATTCCTCCAGACATTATTCTAATCCCAATGATTATTGCAAAAAGAATAAATGCATTTTTTTATGCTTTAGTCTGCACTATAAGTTCTGTAATTGGTGGAATCATAGGGTATTGCATAGGCTTTTTCTTTTTTAATAGCCTAGGTATATTAATTATAAATTATTATGGACTTCAAAATCAATTTAGTAATTTTGAACAATATTATCAACTTTTTGGAATATGGCTTGTTCTTGGAGCGGGTTTTACACCTTTTCCATTTAAATTTATAACTATTGCAAGTGGTTTTTTTGGCTTTAATATTTTTATATTTATTTTAGCATCTCTAATTGCAAGGGGGTTAAGGTTTTATATACTTGCATTTTTATTAAAGATTTATGGTCAAACTATTGAAAAACTAATTGATAAATATTTTAATTTGCTAGCAATTTTATTTTTTATTTTACTAATTGGCTTTATATTAATAATTAAATTTTTATGATCTATATTGAAAAAAACTGGTCTTTAGTCCTTTTTTGCATTAGCATATTAACTTTGGGTAGCGCATTAATAGCTGAACATTTTTTTAACTTAGCTCCCTGCGATATGTGTTTAAAGCAAAGACATCCATATTATGCTTTAATAGTCTTAGTTGTCTTGTTTTATTTATTTAGAAAAAATAATCATATTTTATTTTTACTTTTGGTAAAACTTTTAATTTTATATGGTTTATTTTATGCCATTTGGCATGTAGGTATAGAACAAAATATTTTAAAGGGTCCAGCTAGTTGTTCTGGGTCTCTCATGCAAACAGATTCAGTTCAAGATTTAAAACAACAAATAACTAATCAACCAATAATTAATTGCTCTGAGATAATTTGGTCTATTGGAGGCTTATCAGCAGCTACCTTAAATTCAATATTGCAACTTTTTATTTTTATTTTTAATACTATATTTATTATTAGGTACTTTAATGGCATTAAAAACTAAAAAGAAAAAAAAGCAGTCAAAGAAATCTGGTACTTCAAAAATTAAAACTGATCGTTCTATATTGGAGGAGATTATTCGAGTTGATCATGCAGGGGAATATGGAGCTACAAGAATTTATGATGGCCAAATTGCTGTTTTTGGCAAAAATTCTAAAATTGGAAAAACTATTCAACATATGGCAGATCAGGAACAAGAGCATATTCAAAAATTTGAAGAATTAATTGTTAAAAATAGAGTTCGACCTACTGCTTTAATACCTGTTTGGAATGTTGCAGGCTATGCTTTAGGTGTTTCTACAGCTTTACTTGGAGAAAAAGCTGCTATGGCTTGTACTGTTGCAGTAGAAACTGTAATCGGAAATCATTACGGAGAACAATTATCTCTTTTAGAAGATGATCAAAAAGAATTAAAAAAAACTATTAAAAAATTTAAAGCAGATGAGCTAGAACATCATGATATTGGGATTGCACATGATGCTGAAAAGACACCGGGTTATAAAGTGTTGAGCAAAGTTATCGAACTTGGATGTAAAACTGCAATTGAAATTTCAAAAAAGATTTAATTCTGTAATTCTGTGTCCCAATACAAATAGTCACGCCAGCTTTCATGTAAAAAATTAGGGGGGAAATTTCTACCATTATTTTGTAACTGAATAGATGTAGGTCGAGATGGTTGTTTTAGCAATTTCATATCAGTAAATTTTAATAAACGTCTTCCTTTTTTTAAATTACAACTCGTACAAGCTGATACAACATTATTCCATGTTGTTTTACCATTTAAGCATCTTGGAATTAAATGATCAAAGGTTAATTCATTAGCTGAAAAATGAGTATGGCAATATTGACATGTAAAATTATCTCTTAAAAAAACATTAAAACGTGTAAATGCAGGTTTGCGTTGAGGCATGACATAATCCTTTAGCGCAATAACACTAGGAAGATTAAAACTTATTGAAGGTGAGTTTACTTTTTGATCATATCTTTCAACAACAGATACGCGTTCAGAAAAAACTAATCTGATTGTATCTTGCCAGGAACATAGTGATAGAGGATAATAAGAAAGAGGACGAAAATCCGCATTTAAAACTAATGATGGGTTTCCTGTCATATTCATATTAAGTTACTCCTATAATATTGATACATATATAATATTAAAATTTAAATACTTCATAGATTTTTTTTTATAAATTTTTGCAATAAATTTATTGCTTTAGGTGAAATTGTGTGGCTGTCACCTTTTAATAAATGTTTTTCAAAAAGAAAATTGTTTTCTTTTAAATAATTACAAGAACTATAAAAATTATCTATATTTAAAACATCGTCATTATCTCCATGAGATATAAAAAGTGGGGTTTTTAAAAATTTCAGATTTGTTGGAGGTTCATTTGTCATAATTCTACCTGATAATATTGCTAATCCCCCTAATTGTTCTTCTAAATAATTACCAAGCTCAAAAGTCATCATACCACCTTGCGAAAAGCCAGTAACAAAACAATCTGAAAATTTTAATTTATATTTATTTTTAATTATATTAATTGTATTGAAAATCTTCTTAGTTGAAATTCGTATTTCTGAACGAATAATTTTGATTTCTTCTGGTCCTGCGTCACTTATATAAATGTTGTTAGGATATAGATTAAACCATTCTCTTCCTGTTGGATAATTTGCAATTAAATTCGGAGCGTTTAAAGCAAAATAATGCGCATTGATTTCTTCATGATTAAAATTTCCAGCAAAATGAACAAAATTATCACCATTATCACCATAACCATGAAGAAGAAAAATTAACTTTGTAGGTTTTTCAGTAGGACAAAATGAAGGCCCATTTAGAATTTCTGAATTTTCCATGTGTATGTGATAGTCTAGATTTATTAAATATCAATAAATTCATATCTTTAATTTTAAATATCAAATTTGAAACTTTATTTTAAATTCATCACTTACCAGAAAACTAGGATTTTTTATTACAATCTAGAAATAATTCAATTTTTGAGTATAAGGACTTTGAGGTTTATATGGGCATACATTTCAATCACAAATCAAAAGCTGGCGATAGAAAAATGCAAAAAGAGCTTAAGTTAAAAATGAAAGCTGAAGAACGCAAAAAAAAGAGAGAAGAAAAAGAGCGGCTTGAACAAGAAGAGGAAATGCGCAAATTAGAGGAATTAACTAGACCTGACAAACCTTCCGCTGAATAAAATAGATTTTTTGACTATTCCGCTGGGTGATTGTTTCGTATAAATTTTTTTAAAATTGCTAGAGATTTACCAGCCTCCTCAAGTAGTATCATATGACCACAGTTCTCAATGACTTCTACTTCAGAATCTTTAATATTATCAGCTAATTTTTTACCTTCTTTTACTGGGCACATTCTGTCTCTATCACCAAGAATATTAATAGCTGGACATTTTATTTTTTTTGCAGCTTCAAAACCATTTTTATAATTATCGCATGCTCTAAAATCAACTCCTAAAGCATTTTTAACCGAACCATTAATTACGATAGATCCTCCTAGATTTATGTGATGCAGACCAGGTACGGGATGTCCACCAAAATGGCCAGCAGGTCCATGGGCCCAATCCATCATAAGATCAACTGCTTTTGGGTCTCCTTTTTCTGCTAATTCTAAAAGTTCTGGGTTCATGGGTATAGCTCCTGCTCCACCCATTAAACCAATAGATCTAATTTTATCTGGAAACTGTGATGCACATTCCATGACTACTAAGCAGCCTTGTGAATGACCAACAAGCGATGCTTCTTTAACACCAACAGAGTCAATTACATCTGCAATCCACTTACCTTGTTCTTCAATAGATTCTAGTGCAGGACCCTCTGAATATCCGTGTCCAGGAAGATCAATCGCTAAAACACTATAACCATGAAATGCAAAATATCGGGTTTGTAAAACCCATGTAATATGGCTCAATCCACTTCCATGAATAAAAATGATAAGAGGTTTTTTTTTATCAAATGGTCTTCCACCTGTAGAAGCAAAAACCTCTTTTTTGTTTACTGTAAACTTCATTTGTTTGCTACCAATCTTGGTTTTTCAGCAGCTCTAAAGCCATCTTCAAAATCATTGATAATATCATCGATATCTTCAATTCCTACAGAAAGTCTGATCATATCATGAGACATATTCGCTAATTTTAGAGTAGCTTCATCCATTTGAGAATGAGTAGCTGAAGCAGGATGTATTACAAGAGTTCTTGTATCACCAACATTAGCTAGATGAGAAGCTAGTTTAACATTATCTATAAATGCAGCTCCAGCTTCTTTGCCTCCCTTAATACCAAAAGCAATCATAGAACCAGTACCTTTAGGAAGAAGAGTTTTTGCTAACTCATAATCAGGATTGTCTTTTAGACTTGCATGTGAAACCCAAGCAACACTTTTATGATTACTTAAATATTCAACCATTTTTAATGCATTTGAACAATGTTTTTCCATTCTAACTGATAAAGTTTCAATGCCTTGTAAAACATTCCATGCATTTTGAGGGCTTAAACATGGGCCCATATCTCGCATTCCCTCAGCTCTAGCTTTCATTGTAAAAGCAACTGGTCCAAATTCCTCAGCAAAAGATAAGCCGTGATACCCTTCATAAGGTTCAGTCATTGTAGGAAACTTATCAGTTTTTAACCAATCAAATTTTCCACCTTCTACCAAAATTCCTGCCATAGATGATCCATGACCTGCCATCCATTTAGTCAAAGAATGAACTACGATATCCGCTCCATGTTCTAATGGTTTAAACAAATAAGGAGTTTGATAAGTGCTATCAATTATTACTGGAATTCCAGCCTCATTAGCTATTTTAACTATTTCAGGCATATTCATTAATTCATTACCTGGATTACCAACTAGTTCACCAAATATACATTTAGTATTTTCTTGTATAGCTTTTTTAAATCCTTCTGTATCTCTAGGCTTAACAAAAGTTGCTTTGATGCCAAATTTAGGAAGAGTTAAACGAAAAAGATTTACTGTTCCTCCATATAATTGAGAAGAAACAACTACATGATCTCCAGTATTACATAAAGTCATAATAGCCAAAAATATTGCACTCATACCTGATGCTGTTGCTAATGCAGCAGTACCACCTTCTAATGCAGCAACACGTTCTTCTAAAACTTGAACAGTCGGATTTGAAATTCTACTATATATATGACCTCCCTGCTCTAAATTAAATAAAGCTGCAGCATGGTCAACATCATCAAACAAATAAGAAGTTGTTTGATATATAGGTACTTGTCGTGAGCCTGCATTCTTGCTTGGCATATAACCGCCATGCAAACTAATAGTATCGAATTTGTAAGTTTTTGGATCCATTTTAAATCTCCTTTGCCTTTTTCCTTAGTTCAAATTTTTGTATTTTTCCCGTCGAAGTCTTTGGTAGTTCACCAAAGATAACATATTTTGGCCTCTTAAATCCAGCCATATTTTCTTTACAAAATGAAATTATTTCATCTGAGCTAGCTTCTTTTCCCGGAGCTAATTCTACAAAAGCACATGGTGTTTCTCCCCATTTTTCATCAGGTTTTGCTACAACAGCGACTAATGAGACAGCAGGGTGCTTTGCCACTACATTCTCTACTTCTACCGATGAAATATTTTCCCCACCAGATATAATGATATCTTTTGAACGATCTTTGATTTGAATATATCCATCTGGGTAAACAACAGCTAAATCCCCAGAGTGGAACCAACCATTTCTCATAGAAGACTCAGTAGCTTCTTTATTTTTATAATATCCTTTCATGACAACATTTCCTCTAATAAGAATTTCACCCATTGTTTTCCCGTCTTTAGGAACAGGGATATGTGTTTCAGGATCTGCAACCACTGCCTCTTCAAGATTTGGATAGCGAACTCCTTGTCTCGCATTTAAATCTGCTTTTTCACTATTTGAAAGATTATTCCATTCTTCATTCCACGCACATTGTAAAACATGGCCATAAGTTTCTGTTAGTCCATAAACATGCATGACTTCAAATCCTAAGTTATCCATTTTTTCTAAGATGGCACTTGTTGGGGGAGCTCCTGCAGTTAGAACGTAAATTTTATGATTGATTTCTTTTTTATCTTTTTCTTCAGCATTGGCTATTAAATTTAATACTATAGGGGCGCCACCAAAATGAGTTACTTTGTGTTTATCAATTAAATTATAAATGTCTTTGGCAACTATGTATCTACAACATACGACTTTGGCATGTACTAAAGCTGCAGTCCAAGGATAACCCCATCCATTACAATGAAACATTGGAACAGTTGCTAGATATGTGAGTTTGTTTGTCATATTCCAAGCTGTCACACTTCCTGTGGACATTAAATAGGAGCCTCTGTGATGATATACAACGCCTTTTGGCTTTCCTGTTGTCCCTGAAGTGTAACTTAACGAAATTGCTTGCCATTCATCTTTTGGTAAAGACCAGTTAAAATTGTCTTCACCTGTTTTTAAAAATTCTTCATACGTCCAATCTCCAATTTTTTCACCCTCTCCATCTTTAAAGATTGCTTGATCATCATGAATATCAATTATGGGAATTTTTTTTCCATAAATACTAAGTGCCTTTTTAATAGTTGGGGAAAACTGAGTATCTGTAATTAATATCTTAGCATCACTATGGTCTAAAATATAGGCAATGGTTTCTGCGTCTAATCTAGTATTGATTGTATTAACAACGCCACCCGTCATGGGAATCGAGTAATGTGCTTCTAGTAATTCTGGTGTATTTGCTGCAATAATAGATACGGTACTACCTAGACCAATACCTTGCTTGGTCAGCGCACTAGCAAATTTTGTACAACGGTTATATGTTTGAAGCCATGTGTAGCTTCTATTGCCATAAACTACTGAGTCATAATTTGGATAAATATCTTTAGCACGTGTAATAAAACTTAATGGAGATAGGGGGATATAATTAGCTTTATTTTTATCAAGACCTGTTGAAAATTGATTCATGAAAGTGTTTATAGCATTAAAAAAAATAATTAAAATCCCTAGTGAAGAATATGAATTAATTAAATAGAGGTTTGCCTGTATCAAGAGTATGTCGGATACGCTCTTGTGTTGGTTTTTGCTTTATTAAATCAATGAAAATTTCTCTCTCAAGATCATATAAATCTTGTTCATTTAATATAGCTGAAGGATTAGTTTCTCCACCTCTCAACATATATCCAAGTTTTTTACCAACTTCTATGCCGTGATCACCTATCACTTTTTTATCTTTCAATTCATTCAAAATATCTAGCATTTCAGACATAATAGTTGGTCCAGGCAAGGTAAATGAAGCGCCCTCTAAGGCTTTATAGTTTTCTTTATTGGTAAAAATAATATTATCTGCTTCTTCTATTAATCGATCTCTACTCATTACCAAGATGTCTTGATCACCTAAAAATTGTTTAGCCTTTGCTTTTGATGGAGAGTCAGCAGTTGTGGCATAACCAATTAAATTAAAAACTTTAAGAGACAATAATTTTGGATCATTTTTAATTTCAGGATGATTAGACCAGCGTCTTAACATTTCTTTGCACCCCCCACCTGCAGGAATGAGCCCGACAAGAGTCTCAACTAAACCTAAAACAGAATTGGAATGTGCTGCAACAAAACTAGTTTGTGACACAACCTCATAACCACCTCCAATTGCCAAGCCAGAAGGACAAGATACAACTGGGAAATCTGCATGCTGTAATCGATAGAGTGATTGTTGAAAATTGTTAAGAAATAGATCAATTTCATCAAATTTTTTACTCACTGCTTTATCATAAAAATAATTTAAGTTTACTCCTGCAGAAAATTGCATTGCATCATTTGCAAGAACAATCCCATCATATTTTTCATTACATAAATCATAAGCTTTATTTAAACAGTCATTAGTTAATCCATCAAGAGCATTTGCTTTGGTATGAAATTCAACACAAATAAATCTTGATCTACCTTGAACTTCCCAAATAGATGCAGAAGGGTTATTAAAAATCGGAGAAGATGATTTTTTGATGTCTGATAAATTTATTACACCTTTTGGTCTTTTCATTGGTACATAAGATTGTTTTGGATGAAAATAATGTAATGATCTCTCAGCAACACTGAATAGTGATTTTTTTTGATCAAGAAGTTGTTTTATAAAAGGGGGGATTTTGTCATCTTTCCCAAGTTTTGAAACAAAATTTATAATTCCAATTTCATTAAGTATTTCAAAAGGGCCCTTTGACCAATTAAATCCACACTTCATTGCATCATCAATATCATTGAAATTTTCTGTGACATCAGGCACTAAACTTGACGCATATAAAATTGTTTTTTTCATAATAGACCATGCGTATTTTCCATAGACATCTTCTCTATTTAAAACCTTGTTAATATCCATTACTTCAGGAAGCTGTAAATTTACTTTTTTCGATTCACTATAAGTGTAATTATTATAATTTAGAGACTCTAACACTTTTGTTCCTGATGATTTGTTCATTCGAAAGAACCCCCCTTTTCCTTTTCTTCCTGTGTAACCATCATCAATAAGTTTTTTTATAATTGGTAGCTCTGTTCCTACTTGATGAAAAGAATCGCTGGTAGGTAATTCTTTTATAAAACTTTTTAAAACATCGGACATTAGATCAATGCCAATTAAATCATATAAACCAAATATTCCTGTTTTAGGAATACCAAGCGGTCTTCCAAATACAGCATCAGCTTCTTCAACGGTAAGTCCAAGATTAAAAGCCTCAGTCATTGCAACTTGCATTGCATAAACACCTACACGGTTTCCTAAAAAGCCTGGTGAGTCCTTACAAACAACAACTGTCTTGCCTAGTATCTTATCTCCAAATGTAACTAGATCACTTATTTTTTCTTTGTCATTTTGTGGTCCAATAACTAATTCAAGTAATCGCATATAACGCACTGGATTAAAAAAATGTGTAATACAAAAAACTTTTTTCATCTCATCTGACATATCCTCTGTTAGAACTTTAAGTGGGATAGACGATGTATTTGATGATACTAGTGCTCCAGGTTTGCGCAAATTATCAATTTTAGAATAGATTGATTTTTTAATATCTATTCTCTCTACAACTGCTTCCACAACCCAATCTGCTTCTTTTATTTTTTCAATATCATTGTCTATACTTCCAGGAATAATTTTACTTAAACACTCATCTTCCATTAATAGTGGGGGTCTGGAATTTTTAATTCTTTCACATGCTCCTGATGCAATATCTTTTGTTAAATCTAGTAAATGAACTTGCAAACCTGCATTTGCAACTTGTGCAGCAATTCCACTGCCCATAGTACCAGAGCCAATTACAACAACTTTTAATATTTTCATCATTTTTTTCTTGAGGCTTATATAGAAAAAATCACAAATCTCACCATTTGTAATGAAAATAATTAGCGTATTAGGGTGGAAATTATAGTAAATATCTTCTAATAGGCCCACAAAATGAAAAAGAACCCTGCAAGAAACGTCCATTTAGTAAAAGGACCTACTAACTTATTAGAGAAAATTAATCTTTCCATAGATATAGATTCTCGTCTTTATAAAGAAGATATTGAGGCATCTATAGCTCATGTAAAAATGCTTTCTAAAACAAAAATAATTTCATCTTCTGAAGGAAAAATAATATTAAAAGGTCTTAATAATATTTTAAAAGATATTGAAAAAGGAAAAGTAAAATTTTCAAATAAGCATGAGGATATTCATATGAATATTGAAGCTCTCTTATTTAAAAAAGTTGGTAATGTAGCAGGTAAATTACATACTGCTAGATCTCGAAATGATCAAGTAGTTACTGATTTTAAGCTATGGATTAGAGAAAATTCAAATAATATAGATAAATTATGTAAAAATTTTCAAAAAATTTTGATCAATGTTGCCAAAAAAAATATTTCTTCAGTAATGCCTGGTTATACGCATCTCCAAATTGCACAACCAATCACATTAGCTCATCATCTTTTAGCTTATGTAGAAATGATAGGACGTGACAGAGAAAGAATAAAAGATTGTGTTAATAGACTTAACGAAAATCCACTTGGCAGTGGCGCTTTGGCGGGAACCTCTTTTCCTATTGATCGTTTAATGACTTCTAAAATTTTGGGCTTTAATAAACCAACTAATAATTCAGTAGATAGTGTTTCAGATAGAGATTTTGTAATAGAGTTTTTGTTTTGCCTTACATTAATAAGTGTTCATTTATCAAGATTAGCTGAAGAAATAATTATTTGGTCAAGCCAACAATATGATTTTATTAAACTCCCAGATGAAATAGCAACGGGAAGCTCCATTATGCCACAAAAGAAAAATCCTGATGGCGCAGAATTAGTAAGGGCTCAAGCAGCAACTACTATTGGAAATTTGAATTCATTGTTAGTTTTATTAAAAGGCTTGCCTATGACATATAGTAAAGATCTTCAAAAAGATAAACAAATAACATTTGATAGCTTTGATACTGTACATCTTGGACTGAATGTAATGTCAGAAATAATAGATAAAGCTAAATTTAATATAAAAAGTATGAGAGAGGCTACTGACTTTTCTTATTCAACTGCAACTGATTTAGCTGATTGGCTTGTTAGATATCTTAAGTATACTTTTCGAGATGCATATAAAATAACAGGTAAAATTGTTGCTTATGCTGAAAAAAATAACAAAATGCTAAATGAACTAACATTAAAAGATTTTCAAAAATTTGATAACAAAATTAATAAAAATATTTTTACAGTTCTTTCATCAATTAATAGTGTTAAAAGTAAAAAAAGTTATGGTGGAACATCTCCAGAAAATGTTAAAAAATCAATTTCTAAAGCAATAAAAAGATATTTATGATAAAAAACTTTTTAATCGTTATTCCAATTCTTTTTTTAATATCTAGTTGTGGAAAAGTTGGACCTCTTGCATTACCAGAAGAAAAGTTAGATAAATCAATAATTACTTATCCTTGTGATGAAATATGCATGGAAAAATTTGAAGCTGAAAAACAAAGACAGCAATCTGTTATTTTGCAAACAGACTAATGGATATTCTTTTTAATAATAATAGGCCCTTTATTGAGGGAGTGAGTGTTGATGAAATTACAAAATCTTTTTCTACTCCATTGTATATATATTCTCAAAAAAAAATTGAAAAAGCATATAACAATCTAAAAGAAAATTTAGGAGTAGAAATTTTTTATGCGGTAAAAGCAAACTCAAATTTAGCTATTTTAAAATTACTAAATAATTGTGGTGCAGGTTCAGACACAGTATCTGCTGGAGAAATTCAAAGGTCTATTAAAGTCGGATTCAATCCTAATAAAATAATTTATGAAGGTGTTGGTAAGTCAAAAGAAGATATAGAATATGCTATTATTAATAATATTCGTTTAATTAACGCCGAATCTTTAAATGAACTTATACTAATAAATAAAATAGCAAAAAATTTAAATAAAACTGTTAGTGTTGGTGTGCGTCTTAATCCTGATATTGATAGTCTAACTTTAAGTAAAATTTCTACTGGTAAAAAAACTGATAAATTCGGAATTCCTATTAATGAGTTAAATAATATTATATCTGCAATTGAATCACTAAATAATATTAAATTAAAAGGATTAAGTTGCCACGTAGGAAGTCAAATTAGTGAAATGATAATTTTTGAAAAGGTATTTAATACCATGAAAGAAGCCGCTTCACTTTCAATGTCCAAAGGAATAAATATTGAATATGTTGATTTAGGCGGAGGTTTTGCTGTTAATTATAATAAAAACATAAATGATTTAAATGTTAAAGAAATAGGAAGGCTTACTAGTTCTATTTTTAAAGATGTTCCTTACAAAATTTCTTTTGAACCTGGAAGGTATCTGGTGGCAAAAGCAGGGATTATCATTACAAAAATTTTAAATATAAAAAAAAATGGTGGTATAAATTTTATAATTACTGATGCTGGTATGCACACTTTAATTAGACCAGCTATGTATAATTCAGTTCATCAGATTGAAGCCTTAGATCAATCAAGTAATAAAAAAGTAAATTATACAATAGCAGGTCCAATTTGTGAAAGTTCAGATATCCTTGCTAAAGATGTAGTTTTGTCAGAACAAAAAGAAAATAATTTTTTATTTGTACATGATACTGGTGCTTATGGAGCCGCTATGGCATCTAATTATAATTCTAGAGGTTTGCCAAATGAATTACTAATTAATGAAGACAAATATTCTATAATTCATGCAGAAGAAAAAACGTCAGATATAATAACGCGAGACTTAATTCCTGATTGGCTTTAATTTATTAATTGATGAATTATTTTTGCAATATCATTAATGATCATATTTAAATTAAAAAAAAACTCATTTATGTAAAACTTTATAAGTACTAATGAATTAATATTTGAATTTTGAAAAAACCAATAAAGAATAATTAATAAAATAACAAATAAAACTAACAAAATAGAATTTAAAATACTTACCTTGGGCTCTTGAACATAGGTTGATGGAAGGTTTGAAATAGATGTTTTGTTTTTTTCTTGCTTTAAAGAACTGCTATCATTTACTTCAGGAGTTAGATCTTCTCTAACATTATCATCAAAAACTTGACTCTCTTGAAACCATTGGTTTCCACAATTAGCACATTGAACATTTCTGCCATCAGGCTTCAATTCAGCTGAATTAACAAGGTATTTAGAATTACAAGAATTACATGAAATCAACATAATTTAAATTTATAATATATATTCATTTAAACATAACATATAAAATAAAATCTAGTAATGTTTGCAAGATCAATTCTTTTTTATCTTTTATTGGGTATATGGACTATTTTTATGGGGATAGCTTGTCTTCCTTATTTTATTTTACCTTTTGCTTATCTTAGGCAACCAGTAAAAATTTGGATATCAGGTATTTTTTTATTACTAAAAAATATTTGTCAAATAACTCATGAGTTACAAGGAAAAAAGAATATACCTTTGCATTCTGTTCTAATAGCTTCAAAACACCAATCAGCTTTTGAAACTTTCGCTTTATTTTATTATATTCCAAATTCTATCTTTATTCACAAGAAACAACTTTTCTTAATTCCAATATTTGGTCAATATTTAAAAAAAATAAATATGATCTCTATAGATCGTCAAAAAGGAATCAGCGCAATTCGATCAATGATGATAAATGCAAAAAAAAAAATAAATGATGGATATTCAATAATTATCTTTCCTGAAGGTACTAGAAAAAAACCTGGTGACAAACCAGATTATAAATCAGGATTTATAGCAATCTATAATGAAATGAAAACCAAGATACTCCCTGTTGCTCTAAACTCAGGTAATTGTTGGCCGAAAAATACTTTTATTCTAAAACCAGGACATATTATTATTAAGATCATGCCCTTAATTGAAGAAAATTTAAAAAAAAATGAAATTTTATTTAATCTACAAAAAGTTATAGAAAATGAAACAAATAAAATTATTTAGTTGTTTTAGATTCTGTTGGATCAAACGTTCCTGCTTGTCCAATTTCTTCAATAACTTTTCTTATTTCCCTAGTTGAACTAAATGTTTTTTCTAAATAAGATGCATCATTGTTTCTTATAGCTTTTTGCAAAGTTGATAAATCTTCCGTAAATCTTCCTAACATTTCTAAAACTGCCTCTTTATTTTTCGCATAAACATCACGCCACATAATAGGATCACTACCTGCTAATCTTGTAAAATCTCTAAAGCCTGCTGCTGAATATTTAATTACTTCCTCTTTTAAATGAGATTCTAATTCAGATGCTGTAGCTACTATAGAATAAGCGATTAATTGAGGAATATGTGAAGTCATTGCCAAAACCCTATCATGATGTTCTGCATCCATACTTTGTACCTCCATACCCAATGAATTCCAAAATTTGATAATTTGATCTATTGAATTTTGGTCATTATTTTTTGGTGTCATAATACAAAATCTATTTTCAAATAATTTAGCAAATCCATATTCTGGTCCACTTTTTTCTAATCCAGCTATTGGATGGCATGGAACAAACTTTATATGATGATTATTTTTTAATTCTTCAAAATCTCTAATAGTGCTCATTTTAGTTGATCCTACATCAGTAACAAGCGTATCTTGATCTAAATATTGCTCAAGTTGAAAAAATATTTCTTTATACGTACTTAAAGGAGAACAAATTATAATTAAATCTGCTTGTTCTTTTAAGTCTTCTAAATTTTTTTCTCCTTTAGATATAATTTTTAGATTTAGACATTTTTTTATATTTTCCTCATTGGTATCTATTCCATATATTGTTTTTGAAACTTCCTTTTCCTTTATTGCTCTAGCTAAAGAAGAACCAATTAAACCTAACCCAATAATGAGAACTGATTTAAAATTAATATTTATCACTTATGTTCTTCCAATACAGATACAATTTTTTTCATATCATCTAATGAGCCAATAGTTATGCGCAAACAGTGAGGAAGTTGATAGCTGTTAAGTTGACGTATAATTATTCCATTTTCAAGTAAATTTGACGCAATATTATTAGCTTTTAATTCAGTGAGCTCTATAAAAACAAAATTTGCAAATGACTGAATGTATTTATATTTCATTCTTTCTAACTCTTTTTCAAACCAAATTTTGTTTTCTTTATTTGTATTTAAAACCTTTTTTATATGATCTTGGTCCTTAAGAGCTATCATGGCTAAATGTTGAGCAAAACTATTAGTATTAAAAGGTCCTTTTACTTTATTTAAAATATTGGCAACTTTAATGCTTGAATAACACCACCCTAAACGAATACCAGCCAAACCATAAACTTTTGAAAAGGTTCTAGTGCAAATAACATTTTCAAATTCTTTAACTAATGAAAAATCGCTATCATAGTCGTCTTCCTGTACATATTCAGCATAAGCGCCGTCAATAACAACTATAATGTGATTAGGAACTTTTGATATAAGTTCTCTTAAATCTTTTTTTGTCAAATATGATCCTGTAGGATTATTAGGATTAGCAATATAAATTAATTTAGTGGCAGGTGTTATTTGATCACAGATTGATTGAACACTAACTTTATAATTTTCTTCTTTTGCTAATTTAGAAACTGCCCCCACAACTTTAGAGATAATAGGGTACATTTCAAACCCATGATGCGCGTGAATTATTTCATCTCCTGGCTGACAAAAAGATAGAGCAGCAAATAAAAGATTTTCGTCTGAACCGCATCCTAAAACAATTTGTTCTGCATTTATATTATGAAATTTTGCTAATTCTGAACGCAAAGTTATTCCACTTATCTCAGGATAACGATGCAAATCAAATTTATGATTTAAAGACGATAATATTTTATCACTGGGACCAAAGGGGTTTTCATTTGAAGAAAGCTTGACAATTTTATTTTTACCGTCAATTTTTGCAATTCCACCTTTATAAACATTAATTGATTCAATGCTTCTTTTCGTTAAAATATTTGAATGGTTACCTAATTGAAGTTTTGAAGAAGCTTCAAATAATTCTCGCCATATTCTAATTATTGTATCTTTTGAATATTTACCTTTTGATAAATGAATTAGTCGATTTAATACTTCCTGTTCTCTACTTTCATCAATAACGCCCTTGCTCTTATCTTTAAGCTTTCCAATTGATGTAACAATATTTGATCTAAGATCTATAAGGTCCACTATCTTATTATCTAAATCATTTATTTGATCTCTTAATTCTTTTAGTTCTTTATCACTCATAAAATATTTTTATATTTTTATAAGTCTTTACAAATTATCTTCAAATAAATCAAAAAAAACTAGCATTTATTGAGTTAATAGGACAAATATTGACTATTAAACCTGATTAATCTAAATGAACTTTTATACACCGATTTGAAACAGCTTGCGGGTGTGTATCTTTTTAACAGCTAAAGCGTTAGATACCCCCTCAAAAATTGTTTTTTCGGAAAAAAGGAAAGACAAATGAATTACAAGTTTAATATTATTGATGACAAAAGTTTAGAATGTAAAATTGTAGAATTTTCTAATGCTAATTTTAAATTAGATTCTGACTATATTCTAAATAACTTCAAAATAGCCTTTAAATCATTTGGCACTTTAAATAAAAAAAAGAATAATGTTATTTTGGTTTGTCATGCACTAACTGGCGATCAATATGTAACGGGATATAATCCCGTAACAAAAAGAGAGGGGTGGTGGTCCAGAATGGTAGGTCCAAATAAACCAATTGACACTAATAAGTTCTTTGTAATTTGTTCTAATGTCATTGGAGGATGTTCAGGGTCAACGGGTCCAAAAGAGATAGATGTTAATACAAATTCTCCTTTTGGAGGTAAATTTCCTTCCATAACTATTAATGATATTGTTAATGCTCAAAATTATTTACTAGAATCTTTATCTATAAAAAAACTATTTGCAATAATAGGCGGATCAATGGGAGCTATGCAAGCCATACAATGGTCATTAAACTATCCAGATAAAATAGAAAATATTATCCATATTGCTGGAGCCCTAAAACACTCATCACAAAATATTGCATTTCATGAAGTTGGCAGGCAAGCAATTATGAATGATAATAATTGGAATAAAGGATCTTATAATGAAAATGGAAAAAGACCTGAAACAGGATTAGCTGTTGCTAGAATGATTGCACATATTACTTATTTATCAGAAAATGCTATGCATCGTAAATTTGGTCGTAAATTACAATCAAGAGATATTATATCATTTGGTTTTGATGCAGATTTTCAAGTTGAAAGCTATCTTCGATATCAAGGTCGATCATTTGTTGAACGATTTGATGCTAATAGTTATCTTTATCTCACTAGAGCCATGGATTATTTTGATATAGTAGATAAATTTTCTAAAGCTATAGAATTTCCTACAATATCAAATAAGCATATTAATTATTTGGTTATTTCTTTTACTTCAGATTGGTTGTTTCCAACAATTGAGAATAAAGAAATAGTAAAAAAATTAAATTATTTCAATCGGAATGTAAGCTTTACAGAAATTGAAACTGATAAAGGACATGATAGCTTTTTGTTAGATGAACTAGAGTTAGACTTTACCATTAACGGCTTTCTTGAGAGCAATTATAGAAAGTTAGAATCACATGAATAATAAATTTAGCATAAGAAAAGACTGGAGATTAATTGAATCTTTAATCGTTGAAAACTCTAGAATTTTAGATATTGGATGTGGAGAAGGCGGTTTAATTTCACAACTTGAAAAAAATATAAATGCAAAAACTTATGGTATTGAAGTTAATTCAGAGCTAGCAAGAAAAGCTATTGCAGAAGGATTAAATGTTATTGAAGGAAATGCTGAAAAGGACTTAGACCAATACTCAAATAATAGTTTTGATTATGTTATTTTAAGCCAAACATTACAAGCTATGCTAAAACCTAAAGATGTTTTATTAGAGCTATTAAGAATTGGATCAAAAGCAATTGTATCATTTCCAAATTTTGGCCATTGGAGAATTCGGTTACAATTATTATTTACTGGAAAAATGCCAATGACTAAAGGACTTCCATATCAGTGGTATGAAACTCCTAATATTCATTTCTTTACGATAAAAGATTTTGAAAACTTGTGTAAAGAGTTAAATATAGTAATAGAAAAAAGTATTGGACTAACAAGTAGCGGTAAACAATTTTCTATTTCCAAAAAATTATCTAATGAAAATCTATTTACAAGTGAGGCTATATTTCTATTAAGTTATCAAAATTTTGAACCTATTAAATTGAAATCAAAACAAAAAACTTTTGTTGGAAATTCAATCATTGCAAGATAATGTTAATAAAATCAGTTTCTATTGAATTAATTCCACAACTTAAAGATAATTATTCTTATGTTATTAAAAATAATCTTTCTAATGATATAATAATAATTGATCCCGCTGAATCAGAATTGATTCTAGAAAAAATTAAAAATAAAAAACTTCAATTAAAAGCAATCTTATTAACTCATCATCATAATGATCACACTGCAGGAGTAAGTGATATATTAAAATTTTTTAGTGTTCCAGTTTATAGCCCTTCAAAAAATATATTGGGAACAAGTTTTGAAGTATCAGATAATGATGAAATTAAAACAAGCTTTATAAATTTTAAAGTAATATCAACAAAGGGACACACCTTAGATCACATAGTATTTTATAATAAGGACAATGGAATACTTTTTTCTGGAGATACTCTATTTAGATTAGGTTGTGGAAGGGTATTTGAAGGAACATTTGAAGATATGCATACTAGTTTAAAAAAGCTTGAAAAAATAGATAACGAAACATTAGTTTTTTGTGGACATGAATACACATTAAATAATCTAGCTTTTTTAAAAAGCACATTCCCAGAATTTAATGGTTTAGATGAAGAAGAAAAAGAAATAAAAGATCAATTAAAGAAAACGAATAGTTCGATACCTTTTAATCTTGGCAAAGAAAAAGCGATTAATCCTTTTTTGTCATCAAAAGCTATGTATTATGAAAAGTTTAAAAAAACCAAAAATCTTAATGATTTTGAAATGTTTTCATTTATTAGAAAATTAAAGGACAATTTTTAGTAAATTATTAAAAATAACCTAATTTTAACAATAATTTTATTTGACTATTATCAGTGAAGGCTATAAATCCGGCCTTTTCTAGGAAAAATTATGCTAGCTATATTTAAAACAGGGGGAAAACAATACTCGGTGAAAGCTGGTCAAATACTTAAGGTGGAAAAGCTTAGTGGAAAAAAAGGTGATGATATTTCTTTTAAAGATGTCCTTGCTATCACTGATTCTGCATTAAAAAAAATTGGTAGTCCGCTAATTGAAGGTGCTAGTGTTAAGGCAAAAATAGTTGAACAAATTCGTGATAAAAAAATAATTGTTTTTAAAAAACGTCAAAGACAAAACTATCGCCATACTCAAGGTCATAGACAATATCTAACAGTTTTAAAAATTGAATCAATTGATACTGGAGACAAGAAAACTTCTGCAACAAAAAAAATTGATTCAAAAAAAGAAATTATAAAAACTGATGTAGCAAAAAAAGATATAAAGAAAAAAGCAGCTCCTATTAAGAAAAAAATGGCACCTAAAAAAACAACCAAAACAAAAGTAACAGCTACTAAAAAGAAATTAGTTAAAAAAAATGAAAAGAAATAAGGTAATTTATGGCAACTAAAAAAGCAGGTGGTAGTTCAAGAAATGGTCGTGACTCAGCCGGCAGAAGGTTGGGTGTTAAGAAATATGGGGGCCAAGTTGTTTTGTCTGGTAACATAATAGTACGTCAAAGAGGTACTAAATTTCATCCAGGTTTAAATGTTGGAATGGGAAAAGATCACACTATTTTTGCAACAATAAATGGCAAAGTATCTTTTAAAAAAACTAAGAAAAGAACATTTATTTCTGTAGTTCCTTCATAATAAAAAGGAGTTTAGCTCCTTAATAAATTAAAATGAAATTTCTTGATCAATCAAAAATATATATAGCTTCTGGTAAAGGTGGCAAAGGGTGTGTCAGCTTCAGAAGAGAAAAATATGTAGAGTTTGGTGGTCCCAATGGTGGTGATGGTGGCAAGGGAGGCGATATAGTCTTTGTTACTGATCCAAATTTAAATACTTTAATTGATTTCAGATATCAACAACACTTTAAAGCAAAAAAAGGTGAAGATGGAAAAGGACAAAATAAAACTGGAGCAAATGGAAAAGATTTAATAATTAAAGTTCCTCCGGGAACAGAAATATATAATGAAAATAAAGAAGTATTACTTGCAGACTTAACTAAAACTGATCAAAAAATTATATTAGCTAAAGGTGGAAAAGGAGGGCTAGGAAACACTAACTTTAAATCATCAACAAACAGAGCGCCTAGACAATTTACTTCTGGAGAAGATAAGCAAGATATGTATGTTTGGCTTTCTTTGAAGCTCTTTGCAGATATAGGAATAGTAGGTAAGCCTAATGCAGGGAAGTCTACTCTCCTGTCCAAAATTTCTGGAGCAACTCCAAAAATTGCTGACTATCCTTTTACAACAGTTCACCCAATTTTAGGGGTATTACGTAAATCAGATGAAGAGATAGTTATAGCTGACATTCCTGGATTGATAGAAGGAGCCCATGAGGGAAAAGGCTTGGGTGATCAGTTTTTGGCTCATATAGAAAGATGCAAAGTAATTTTACATGTTATAGATTCATCTCAAGTCAATATCGTTGAAGATTATATTACAATAGAAAAAGAATTAAAAAAATATGGAAAAAATCTTACTAAAAAAAAGAAATTATTAGCTCTTAGCAAAATAGATCTATCGGAAGAAAAGGTTATGAAAATAAGCAACGAAATCGAAAAAAAATTTAATATCAAACCTATTCTTTTTTCTAGTTTCTCTAAAAAAGGTATAAAAGATCTTGAATTAGAATTATTTAAAGCATGTGATAAACTAAATGATTAATAAGTATAAAAAAATTGTAATTAAAATTGGTTCATCATCAATTATTAATGAAAGTAATAAAAAAATAAAAACTAGTTGGTTAAATTCAATTTGTAAGGATATTGCTTTTTTACATCGTACAAAAAAAATTATTGTTGTTTGTTCGGGTGCAATAGCCTTGGGTTCTAAAATTATAAATAATAAAAAGTTTCTTCAACGCCTAGAGGATAAACAAGCGGCTGCAGCAATTGGACAAATAGAATTAGCCAATCATTGGCAGCAAACTTTAAAAAAAAATAAGATAAACTCAGCTCAAATACTACTTACTCTTAATGATAGTGAGGTTCGTAGACATTATCTTAATGTAAGAAAAACTATTAATGCTCTACACAAAAAAAATATTATTCCAATTATTAATGAGAACGATACTGTGGCTACTGAAGAAATAAGATATGGCGATAATGATAGACTGGCATCACGAGTTGCTCAAATGATTGATGCAGACTTATTAATATTATTAAGTGATGTTGATGGACTGTACACAGATAATCCCTTAAAAAATAAAAAAGCTAAAAAAATTCAAAATATATATAATATTGATTCAAACATTGAAAAAATGGCAAGTAAGAACTATTCATTAATAGGAAGTGGTGGAATGGAAACAAAAATTTTGGCAGCCAAAATTTGTATGAATGCAGGTTGCTCTACAATTATTACAAATAGTGATAAAAAAAATCCTCTTAAAAACATTAATAAAAATAATTCTACCTTATTTCATGCAAGCAAATCACCAAAATCTAATAGGAAGCAATGGATCCTCAATCACCTTCATCCATCTGGAAGTATAATTTTAGATACTGGAGCAATACGTGCTATTAAAAACAATAAAAGCTTATTACCTGCAGGCGTTACAGAGATCAAAGGACGGTTTAATAGAGGAGATGTTATTAGCATAGTAAATAATCAAAATAAAAAATTTGGCATCGGAGTAATTGCATATAGTTCATCTGATGCTAAAAAAATTATTGGCAAAAATAGTAAAGAAATAAAAAGAATATTAGGATATGAAGGAAGAGATGAACTAATACATAAAGATGATTTGGTAAAAATTAATTCATGAGCAACAATAATTACATTTTAGAATTAGGCACTAAAGCAAAAAAAGCTTCAGAATTGTTATCCAATATTTCAACTAAAATAAAAAATGAGGGTCTTCTTGAGTTAAAAAAAAATATAATTAAATTTTCTGATGAAATATTAAAAGTAAATGAGAAGGATATAGAAAATGCTAATAAAAAATTACTTTCTTCAGCAATTATTGATCGTTTAACATTAAATAAGGATAGAATAGATTCTATGATTAAAAGTATAGATGAAATCATAAAATTAGAAGATCCGGTTGGTAAGGTGATTTCTGAATGGGACAGACCTAATGGTCTTAAAATTCAAAAGATATCAGTACCATTGGGTGTAATAGGCATAATATATGAATCTAGACCCAATGTTACTGTTGATGCTTCAATAATTTGTATTAAATCTGGAAATGCTGTTATCTTAAGAGGTGGAACTGACAGTTTCTTTACTTCTAATAAATTAAAGGAAATTATTAATGATTCTTTTAATGCAGTTGGCCTTCCTAAAAATGTTGTTCAAATGATTGATTCAACTGATAGATCTAATGTTGATGAAATGATTAAACTTGATAAATTTATTGATGTAATTATTCCAAGAGGAGGTAAAGGACTAATTAAAGCTATAAATGAGAATAGCTCTATTCCTGTAATTAAACATCTTGATGGAATATGTCATATATTTGTTGAAAAAGATGCCAATCTTGAAAAAGCTAAAGCTATTATTTTAAATAGTAAAATGAGACGACCTGGAATTTGTGGCGCTGTGGAAAGCTTATTAATTAATGAATCATTATATGAGCAAACATTAGAAATCTTAAAGCCTTTAATAAATGCAGGGTGTGAAATCCGAGGAGATAAACTTATTTGTAAACTAAGCCCTGAATTTAAATTAGCAGATAATAATGATTGGAGCACTGAATATTTAGAAAAAATAATATCTGTCAAACTTGTCAAAGATGTAGATGAAGCTATTAATCACATCAATAAATATTCGTCAGGCCACACTGAGTCAATTATTACAGAAGATATAGAAAAATTTAATAATTTTTATAAAAGAATTAACAGTGCTATAATATTGCAGAATGCCTCAACTCAATTCGCTGATGGAGGAGAATTTGGGTTTGGAGGAGAAATAGGCATTTCAACAGATAAATTACATGTTAGGGGACCTGTAGGTGTAGAGCATTTAACAAGTTTTAAGTATGTTGTACAAGGAAATGGTCAGGTGAGGTCGTAATTGAAAAATATTGGTTTGCTTGGAGGATCCTTTGACCCACCTCATAAAGGTCATCTTTATATTTCATTAGAGGCAAAAAAAATTTTAAAGCTTGATGAAATCTGGTGGCTTGTAACTCCGAAAAATCCATTAAAAATATCTGAGCCTGCAACATACAGTGAACGTGTATATAATTGTAAATTAATTACGAGAGGTAAGCCTATAAAGGTTTATGAAATAGAAAAGAAAATTAACTCAAAATATACCTATCAATCATTAAGATATATTTTGAATAATTATAAAAATATAAAATTTTTTTGGTTAATGGGAGCTGATAATTTGATTCATTTTCATAAATGGCAAAAATGGAAACAAATATTTAATAATATTTCTATTGTAGTGTTTAAAAGACATGGATATAATAATAAGGCATTGAAAAGTATAGCTTTAAAAACTTATTCACAATCCCAAATTTTTTCTAATACTATAAATAAAAAATATTTTGTGGAATTACCCTCATGGACATGGATTAAGAATAGAGAAATAAATATTTCATCTTCAGAAATTAGAAAACAAAGAAAAAAATTAAGAGGTAGTTATTAATAAAAAGATTATATTAATTGAAAAGATTAAAGATATTTTAGATGATACTAAATCAGAAAATATCAGTATAATTGATTTAAAAAATAAAACTTCTATTGCTGATTATTTTATTATAGCAACTTGTCGTTCTAGTCGTCATGCTGACTCAACAGCAGATGAAATAATAAAAAGATTAAAGAATCTAGGAATTAATTGCCCTGTCCCCTCTGGAAAACCAAAATGTGATTGGGTCATTGTTGACGCAGGTGAAGTAATTGTTCACTTATTTAGAGAAGAAATTCGAGCCTTATATAGTTTAGAAAAACTATGGGGTATGAATTTTAATGAAGTTGATCATAAATCTGCTTGAATTTAATGCTTTTATAGTGCTTAAGAAATTTATGAAAAAAAAATTACTAATAATTTTATTTTTTGTTTTTTTTGTTAATTCATTTAATCTAACAGCTGTAGCAAAAACCAAAGAAACATATGAATATTTAGATCTTTTTGGTCAAATTTTTGACCGAGTTAGAGAAGAATACGTTGATGAAGTAACAGATGAAGAATTAATTGAAAAAGCAATAGATGGAATGCTTACCGGATTAGATCCTCATTCAGGATATATGAATGAAGAGGTATGGAAAGAAATGCAAATGGATACCTCAGGTAAATTTGGTGGTTTGGGAATTGAAATTACAATGGAAGAAGGTTTTGTTAAAGTTATATCTCCAATTGAAGATACTCCTGCATATGAAGCTGGAATCTTGGCAGGTGATCTAATTATACAAATAGATGAAACACCAGTATTTGGTCTAACTTTAAGCGAAGCTGTAGATTTAATGAGAGGAAAAAAAGGCGATCCTATAAATATTACAATTGTGAGAGAAGGAATTGATCCTTTTGAGGTAAAAATTATCCGTGATATTATTAAAATCCAATCAGTTAAATATGAAATAATTGATAATATAGGCTACCTCAGAATAACTTCTTTTACTGAACAAACTGAATCTGGTTTAATAAAATCGATAGATGCGATTAAAAAAGAATCTAATAATAAACAACTTGGATTTATTTTAGATGTTAGATCCAATCCTGGAGGTTTGTTATCTCAATCTATTAAAGTTTCTGACATATTTTTAGATAGAGGAGAGATTGTTTCTACAAGAAGTAGAGATGATAAAGATATGAAAAGATATAGAGCAAAAAAAGGAGACTTGATTGATAATCAGCCACTTGTTGTTTTAATCAATGGAGGTTCGGCATCTGCATCTGAAATTGTTGCAGGAGCTCTCCAAGATCATAAACGCGCTATTTTAGTTGGAACAAAATCTTTTGGAAAAGGTTCTGTTCAAACAATTATCCCTTTTAAAAAATCTAATATGAACAAAACAACAACTGGGATTAGATTAACAACTGCTCGTTATTATACTCCTTCTGGAAAATCAATCCAAGCTAAAGGGATTGAACCGGATATTATAATTGAACAAGGTACTTTTACTTCTCAAGATTATCAGTATCTATCAGAATCGGATTTAAAAGACTCTCTTGATAATGAAAATGATAAAAATGAAAATTCAACTGAAGAAAAGGAAGAGGATCGTCTTCAAAAAGACTATCAATTATCAAGAGCTATAGATTTAATTAAAGGTATAAGTTTTTACAACGAAACTCTCAAATAATAAAATGTCTGGCAAATATAGATCATGTGTAGGAATGATGATTCTAAATGATACTAATAAAATTTTAGTAGGTAGACGATTAGATCATCCTAGTGGGTTCTGGCAAATGCCACAGGGAGGAATAGATGATCATGAAAAACCAGAAGAGGCAGTCTGGCGAGAAATGATGGAAGAAATAGGAACTAACAATGCCAAATTAATAAAGAGTACTAATCAATGGTACAAATATGAAATTCCTAAAGAAACTCTAAAAACTCTACCTTGGGGAGAAAAATATATTGGACAAAAACAAAAGTGGTTTGCCTTTCGGTTTACTGGAAAAGCCGGGGATATAAATGTTAATACGAATAATCCTGAATTTAGTGAGTGGAAATGGATATTACATAACTCTTTAGTTGATAATATTGTGCCCTTTAAAAGAAAATTATATAAAAATGTATTAAGTGAATTTAAAAATCTTTTTAATTAAAAATATGGGAGGAAATGCCAAATAGTTTAACTAAAAATAAAGTAAAGAATTATGACAACTACTATAATTCCTATAATCCATGCCCATTTATTATTCATAATAATTCTCCTATTAAAAGTACTGATCACTATATACATTAATCATTAGAAAGTTTTAATATTTTTATTTTTTCTTAGAAAGAAAGGGAAATTCTTTGTTTAAAACTCTTAATTAAAATTTTTCTTTAGAGGTTCGTAGTTCAATTTCCCAAGACCATGCACTAGAATCTTGATCATAAAAATCAAGATAAGTTTTAGCAATCGAATCAGGATGTATCATTTTGTAATTAGTATCTGATTTTGAACCAATTCCCCCATCAATAATGAAATGACCAATATGAATATTTTGAGGATGAAGTTCTCTTGCTAATGATTGAGCAAGACCTCTTAGTCCAAACTTGCCCATAGCAAAAACTGAAGAATTAGCAAACCCTTTAACTCCTGCAGTAGCTCCCGTAAAAAAAATACTTCCACTTTTTCTTTTCAGCATTCTTTTTGCTGATTCTTGAGCTACTAAAAAAGCTCCATAACAAGTAACCTCAATAGCTTTTTTTGTTTGTGCAGGATCTAATTCGGCTATACTCCCTCTTACTCTTGCGGCAGCATTATAAATTACTAAATTTGGCGTACCAATCGTATTATCCAATTCTTTAAAAAGATTTGATACATTCTCTTTATTTGTAGAATCACATTGATAGGTATTTGCATTTGTTTCTTCTTTTAAGGCTTTTAATTTATCAATATTCCTAGCAGCTAAGTTAACAATCATATTTTTTTTAGAGCACAAACGTGCCAAAGATGCACTAAGCCCACTTCCAACACCAACAATTAATACTGATTCAGTCATCAAAATATTACTGTTTATAAATTATATTTTTTCATAGAATGAAGCATTTAAAGCTTCAATTTTAGCGTTAGCAATTAATATTTGTTGCTTTGATTCATCTGTATCTTTATTCTGCAATTCTTGTATTTCTTTTTCTATTGAATTCTTATCCAAAGAATTCATTTCTTCTACAGTTTCACCTAGAACAATACATTTTTCAGGATTTACTTCTGCAAATCCTCCTGAAACAAAAAAAGATTTTAATAAATCTTTATTTTCTCCATAAACCATTACACGCCCTGATCTAAGTGAAGATATCAATTTACTATGTCCAGGAAGAACACCTATATCTCCATCCTTGCCTGGCACAATTATCATACCTACCTCATCATTAAAAATAAGATTTTCAGGTGAAACTAAATCAAAAGAAATTTTTGCCATTAAGCCGCTTCAGATTCTAATTTTTTTGATTTTTCAATAGCTTCATCAATACCTCCAACCATATAGAATGCGGCCTCAGGCATATGATCATACTCACCTTTCACTAGTCCATCAAAACTTTTAATTGTATCTTCCAATTCAACATATTTTCCTGGAGAACCAGTAAATACTTCAGCAACAAAAAAAGGTTGGCTTAAAAACTTTTCAATTTTTCTAGCTCTGGCAACTGTTAATTTATCTTCTTCAGATAATTCGTCCATACCTAAAATTGCAATTATATCTTGTAAGCTTTTGTAAGTTTGCAAAACACGTTGTACTTCTCTTGCTACACGATAATGATCATCTCCTACAACCTGTGGATCTAAAATTCTTGAAGTAGAGTCAAGAGGGTCTACAGCTGGATAGATACCTTTTTCAGAAATTGCTCGGTTTAAGACAGTTGTAGCATCAAGGTGAGAAAATGATGTTGCAGGTGCTGGATCTGTTAAATCATCAGCAGGAACATAAATTGCCTGAACCGAAGTTATTGATCCTTTTTTTGTAGTTGTAATACGCTCTTGAAGAGCGCCCATATCAGTTGCCAATGTCGGTTGGTAACCAACAGCAGACGGTATTCTTCCTAAAAGAGCTGATACTTCAGAACCTGCTTGAGTAAAACGAAATATATTATCTACAAAAAATAAAACATCTTGACCTTCTTCATCTCTGAAATATTCTGCCTGAGTCAATCCAGATAAGGCAACTCTTGCTCGAGCTCCAGGAGGTTCATTCATTTGACCATAAACTAAAGCAACTTTGGAATCTTTTCCTTTTAAGTCGATAATACCAGACTCAATCATTTCATGATAAAGATCATTTCCTTCACGAGTTCTTTCTCCTACTCCTGCAAAAACAGAATACCCACCATGTGCTTTTGCAATATTATTAATCAACTCCATAATTAGAACTGTTTTACCAACACCTGCTCCACCAAAAAGTCCAATTTTACCACCTCTTGCATATGGTGCTAAAAGATCAACTACCTTAATACCAGTGACTAAAACTTCTGTTTCAGTAGATTGATCAACAAATTCTGGCGCAGATCTATGAATAGGATATGTTTTTTTTGTTCCAATTTCACCTCTTTCATCAACAGGCTCTCCTACTACATTCATTATACGTCCTAAAGTTTCTGGGCCTACAGGCATCGAAATAGGGGCGCCTGTGTCTGTTGCCGTTTGGCCTCTGACCAAACCATCTGTTACGTCCATGGCAATTGTACGGACAGCATTTTCTCCTAAATGTTGAGCAACTTCTAACATTAGTCGATTACCATTATTGTCTACTTCAAGTGCGTTCATGATAGCAGGAAGTTCTCCATCAAATTCTACATCTACAACTGCTCCAAGTACTTGTGATATTTTTCCAGTTAAATTGTTAGCCATATATCCCCCTTTAAATTGATTCTGCTCCAGAAATAATCTCTATTAATTCTTTAGTAATAAATGCTTGTCTTGTTCTATTATATTTTAAAGTTAAACTATCTATCATTTCTCCAGCATTACGAGTCGCGTTATCCATAGCCGCCATACGAGCTCCCTGCTCACCGGCATCGCTTTCAAGTAATACTTTAAAAATTTGAATAGAAACATTTTTAGGAAGTAAATCTTGCAATATTGTTTCTTCATCAGGTTCATAAGTATATATTGCCTTATTTGAACTTTCAGTTTCATTGGATTTATCTTCATTGTTTTTGTTAGATATATCAAGAGGTATTAATTGTTGTTGAGTTACTTCTTGAGAAATTGCAGATTTAAATTTATTATATACAAGAATACATTTATCAAATTTTCCTTCAAAATATAAAGATTGTAACTTTGCAGAAATTTCTAATGCTATATTGTAACCTGCACTAGATACATTCGTATCAATAAAGCTGTCTGTTATATTTTCTTTTAAAGTACGAAGAAAAAAATCTCTACTTTTTTTACCAATAGGTAGCAGTTGAACTTTTTTGTTTTCAGATTTTAATTTCTTAACTAGCTTAAATGTTTCTCTATTTATACTACTATTAAAACCACCACATAAACCTCGATCTGCGCTAACAGGTACAACAATATAATTTTGATCTTCTCCAGTGCCAGTTAAAAGTTTTATAATCCCTTCTCCTGAAGATGCAGAAGTAGCCAGAGAAGATAACATTTCTTCTAATCTTGAAGAATAAGGTCTTGCGGCTTCTGCCTTTTCTTGAGATCTACGTAGCTTACTTGCAGCAACCATCTTCATTGCAGACGTAATTTTTTTAGTTGAACCTACAGAGTTTATTTGAGTTTTAATATCTTTTAAACTTGGCATAAATTAACTATTTAAAAATTTATCTACAAATCCATCAAGAATAGATTTTAGTTTTTCATCATTCTCTTTGGATAATTCTTTTTCATTTGCCAAAGATTCAAGCCAATCAGAATGATTAGTTCTAACTTCTGACATAACTTCAGATTCAAAACGTACTACATCATTCACAGCAATTTTATCTAAATAGCCCCTAACACCTGCATAAATAGACACTACTTGCTCTGGTACAGTAAGGGGAGAATATTGTCCTTGTTTTAATATTTCAACTAACCTTGCTCCTCGATCTAGAAGCTGTTTAGTAGAAGCATCAAGATCAGAAGCAAATTGAGCAAATGCTGCCATTTCCCTGTATTGAGCCAACTCAAGTTTTACTGGTCCTGCAATCTTTTTCATTGCTTTAGTTTGTGCTGCAGATCCAACCCTACTAACTGATAATCCAACATTAATTGCTGGTCGAATTCCAGCAAAAAACAAATTTGTTTCAAGAAATATCTGTCCATCTGTAATTGAAATAACATTTGTTGGAATATATGCAGATAAATCACCTGCTTGAGTTTCAATAACTGGAAGAGCAGTTAAACTACCTCCTCCATGCTCATCACTCATTTTAGCAGCTCTTTCTAAAAGTCTACTATGAATATAAAAAACATCTCCTGGATAAGCTTCACGTCCTGGTGGTCTTCTAAGTAGTAAAGACATTTGTCTATATGCTACCGCTTGTTTAGACAAATCATCATAAACAATTAAAGCATGCATACCATTATCTCTAAAAAACTCTCCCATTGTACAGCCAGTGTAGGCTGATAAAAATTGAAGTGGAGCCGGTTCAGAAGCTGTTGCACTAACAACTATTGTGTATTCCATTGCTCCATTGTCTTCTAGCGTTTTAACTATTTGTGCAACTGTTGATCTCTTTTGACCAATAGCTACATAAATACAATATAGCTTTTCTTTTTCATTGTTAGATTCATTGACTGTTTTTTGATTTAAAATAGTATCAATAGCTACGGCAGTTTTACCTGTTTGTCTGTCTCCAATAATTAACTCTCTTTGACCTCTTCCTATAGGGACAAGCGCATCTAAAGCTTTTATCCCAGTCTGCATTGGTTCTGATACACTTTGTCTTGGTATAATTCCTGGAGCTTTTAATTCAATTCTTCTTCTATCTTTAGAATTAATTGGACCCTTTCCATCAATTGGGTTACCTAAACCATCAACTACTCTACCCAACAATTCTTTTCCTACAGGCACATCAACAATTTCTCCAGTACGCTTAACAGTATCTCCTTCTTTAATACCTGTATCATCACCAAAAATACTAACACCTACATTGTCCATTTCTAAATTTAGAGCCATACCTTTAACTCCACCAGGAAACTCTACCATTTCTCCCGCTTGAACCTGATCTAAGCCATAGACTCTAGCGATTCCATCTCCAACACTTAAAACTGTTCCAACTTCTGCAACATCTGCTTTGGTTTCAAAATTTGATATTTGGTCTTTTATTACTGATGAAATTTCTGCAGCTTTAATTTCCATTATGCCCCCTTCATTGCAATCTTGAGTTTATTTATTTTATTAGACAAAGATGTGTCAATCATTTTGGAACCTACCTTAATAATCAATCCACCAATTATTTGTTTATCAACTTTATAACTAAGTGAAAGCTTATCACCTAAAATTGTTCTTAACTGTTCTTTAATATTATCTTGTTGTTCATTGGATAGTTTTTCTGCAGAAGTTATATCTGCTAAAACATCACCTCTTTTTTGTGCATTAATATTTTTAAATTGAGAAATTATATCAACTGTTTTTTGAAATCTTTTATTTTTAGATAAAACTTTTAAAAAGGTAGAAGATAATTCATTTGGGTTTTTAGATTTTAATATGTTTTGTAAAATTTTTAATTTATCATTAGATTTTATAAGAGGACTTTTTATAACTAATTTTAAATCTTTATTATTTTTTATCGTTGACTGGATAAATAAAAGATCATCTAAAACTACATCTACTAGTTTTTTTTCTGATGCTAAATCATATAGCGCTGAAGCATAACGATCTGATATTAGGTCGCCAGAAGATAATTGTGATGCCATTAATATTCTCCAAATTAGGAATTGAGAATGGGTATTAACACATCAGAAAATCAAGGTAAACTGTGAGTTTATCTACTAAAGTGAGTATTTCGACACAATTTTTTGAATCTGTGGGTAAATTACATAAAAGTATATGGATCAACATCAACTATTCGCTTTAGTGACGGCGGCAGAGGGTATTTTTTAAGCAAAAATTTGGTGTATTCATTGAGAAGTTTTCTTGAACTTCCTTTAATTAATATTCTATATCTGTGTTGACCTCTGAGTAGAAAAATAGGTGCTTCGACAGGACCTAAAATATTAATATTTTTTGAAGCAAAATTGTTCTGTACTAATTTTTGAGCGTAACTTTCTGCCTGGCTCTTTGCGTGCCCTGATATAATAATTGATGTCATATAAGTAAAAGGAGGGATATTAAATGTTTTCCTATCTTGAAGAGCTTGTTGAACAAATAATTTACGGTCTCTTTTTATCAGAGATTGAATAACTTCTTGATCAGGAAAATAAGTTTGAATTAAAACTTTGCCTCTTCTATTGGTCCTTCCAGCTCTGCCACTTACTTGTTGCAATAGGTTATAAGTTCTTTCTATTGCTCTCATATCTCCTCCAGTTAAACCTGCATCAGCATCCAAAACTCCTACAAAAGACAAATTAGGAAAATGATAACCTTTAGCCATTATCTGGGTAGCTACTAAAATATCAATTTTATTATTTTCAAAATTTTCTACTATATTTTTAATTTTATTTGGTGTGTTTGCCACATCACTCGACATTACACCAATACTATATTGTGGAAACAAAATACCAAGCTCTTCTTGAATACGTTCAATTCCTGGTCCAATTAATTTTATTGATTCTTTAGATTCACATTTTGGACAATCAGATTTTATAGGGTAAATTACACCGCAGTGGTGACATAACAAACGTTTTTTTGATCTATGCATTACTAACCATGAAGTACATTGATTACACTGGTATCTATATCCGCACTCAAAACACAAACTAAGCGGAGAGTAGCCCCTTCTATTTAAAAATAATAATGCTTGTTCTTTTTTATTTAAACAAGAAGTCAATTCGTCAATAATTGGCTGAGAAATCCATTTATCTTTTTTTAATAAATTTTCATTTAAATTAATTAATTCAATTTTAGGTAATGCGATTCCTGAAAATTGTGATTTTAAGAAAACATGTTTATATTTTTTTTATTAATATTGTTTTGTGTCTCTAAAGATGGCGTAGCAGAGGATAAAATAATATTACATTTTTCAATTTTTGCTCTTACAGTGGCTATATCTCTTGCATGATAACGAATGTTATCTTCTTGTTTGTAGGAAATATCATGTTCTTCATCAACAATTATTAAACCTAGTTTTTTAAATGGAAGAAATAATGAAGACCTTGCACCTATAACTACTATTGGCTCTCCTAAATAAGAACGGAACCAAATACTTTTTCTTTTTTTATCTGAAATTTTTGAATGCCATACTTCTGGACTAAAGCCAAATCTTTCTAAAAATCTTTTTTCTAATTGAGGTGTTAAAGAAATTTCAGGTACCATAATTAATATCTGTTTATTTTTTTTGTATACCTCTTCTACAATTTCAAAATATACTTCAGTTTTACCAGAGCCCGTTACTCCCTCCAAAACAATTGGTGAATAAAATTTAAACAATAAGTCTTTTATTTTTTGTGAGGCAATTGCTTGATCATTATTTAATTTAACAACATTAGGCTTAAATAAATTATTTTTTTGTTCAATTTTATTTTCTTCAATAATTTTATTATTAATTAAAAATAGCTTAAGTACAAGTCCTCTAGGCTCGAGCGTGTAATCACTAATCCAATTAATTAATCTTATTATTTGCTTGCTTAGTAAAATGTCTTCAAAAATGTATTCAACATTTTTAATTTCATATTCATTTTTTTCAGGCAATGTTTGCATGGTCTCTATGACCATTCCTAATTGATTCTTTGTTTTTCCAAACGGAACCTTAACGATGACCCCTTCTTTTACAACTTGTCCTTTTTTTAGTTTATAGGTGAAATATTGATCAAAAGGCCTAGTGATAATGATATTACAAAACATTTTTTTTAATTAATTTATTTCTTATTTTTTTAAATATTACTTTTATGTTATAGATAAATCTATGAAGTTTTTTGTAGATACAGCAAATATAGAGGATATAGAAAAATTGATTCCAACTGGATTCGTGGATGGAGTTACAACAAATCCCTCTCTTATTGCTAAACAAGGGGCAGATATGGCTGAAACCATTAAAAATATCTGTTCGATAGTTAATGGCCCTGTCAGTGCTGAAGTTACAGCTACTGATTTTACAAAAATGCTTGAAGAAGGTGAGTATTTAGCTTCATTGGCAAAAAATGTTGCAGTTAAAGTTCCTTTAACTGTTGATGGCCTTAAAACTTGTAAGTCTCTTCGCGAAAAAGGAATTATGGTGAATGTCACTTTATGTTTTTCTGCTGCTCAAGCTTTATTAGCTGCTAAAGCAGGTGCTTCATTTATCTCACCTTTTGTTGGCAGGCTAGATGACATCGGAGAAAAAGGGATGGACCTTATAGAAGATATAGTAATTATGTATGAAAACTATGCTTTTGAAACAGAGGTTCTAGTTGCTTCTATTCGTACTAAACAGCATGTAATTGATTCAGCAGTCATTGGAGCTCATGTTGCAACCCTACCTCCAAAAGTAATATATGAACTATACGATCATTCTTTAACTGATAAAGGCCTAAAAGCTTTTCTAGATGACTGGGCAAAAACTGGGCAATCTATACTTCCTAAATAAGTATGAAAAAAGAAAATGACAAAAACTCCTCGGAAGAGATTGTCATTGAATATTTAAAAAAAAATAAAAATTTTTTTATTAAGTATCCAGAACTAATTAAAGGGATCAATTTTCCTTTAAAAGATAATGGTTCTGAAAAGATTATTGATTTAGATGCATATAGATACAAAAAAATTTCTCAAGAAAATATAGATCTGCAAAATCAAATGACTGAGATTCTTTTAGCTGGCAAAAGTCACATGCAATCTCAAAAAAGAATTCTCAAATCATCACTTAAAATTCTTAATAGCAAATCACTAGCAAAAGTCTTTAGTGTTATTTTATCAGATTTTAAAGTGCTTCTTGGTTGTGAATATATTAATTGCTTTAGTACAAATAATAATATTGGCATCAATAAAGTTCAAAAAATAGATACGCGCGTAGCAAAAAGTTATTTTCGTGATAAAGTGATGACAAACTTAAATCAAAATCCTAAAGGTGTCTTGTTATTCTTTCCCAATAAATCACCACAAATAAAATCCTATATTTTATTAAAAATTAATTTTCAGGAAGACATGTTTGTTGTTGCTATGGGGTCAAAAGATGTCAATAAATTTAATCCTGATCAACAGGTTGATCTTATCGAATATTTAATAAAAATTATTGAAAATAAAATTCATCAATTATGAAGCTAATAGCTTTCATTCTTTTTTTCCTGTTCTCTTACTCTTCATCTCACGCTAATGAAAAAATATGTGGTTGGATAATGGATGAACCATTTAAAGAATATCAAGATGAGGCAAAGGATAAACATTCTTCTATGTATGTCGTCGTAAGTGATGGTGAATGCGAGTACGGAATAGCTATTGGCAAAAAGTCAGAAGAAAAAGCAAAAAAAGCAGCTTTTAAAAATTGTGAAAAATGGAGAAAAGAAAATAATATTGTAGGAAAGTGTGAACCCTTTGCTGTTAATGACAAAATTCTATGGGAAGATATTTCTTTTATTAAGAATGATGAAGGGGAAAGCGAGTATGACAATACAACCGATATGGTTGAATATGAATATAGAACACCTGACTGGTATGGACAGGAAGAAATAATATTTCCAAAATATAAAGGAGTTCCTGATGATCTTCGCAATTTATTTTTGAAAACTCTTGAATACTCCTACCTTGAGCTAGGTGAAAAACCCATTGCAGAAACTCACGTTATTATCTGGGATGAAAAGAGATCTGATCTTAAAAAAGTTGCTCAAAATTGGTGTGAAGTAAATCGCGGGGAAGATTTTAATAAAAAGTGTTTAGACGTAGGTGGAGGTGATGACAAAGGGTGGTTCAAAGAATGTGTTGCATCTGCGTATTTTTCACCTGAAACATTAAAAGGAAGTATTGAGGGTAATAAATGTTGGTGGAGAGGATATAAGAAAGAAGGATGGAGTGTTGCAAAAATAGTATCACATGAGTATTTTCATGTTCATCAAAATATGAAGAAAATTTTTTTTGAAGATGAACAGCGTTTTGGTATTGCCCAGTATAAATTTAATGATGATATGCCAATGTGGATTGAAGAAGGTGGAGCAGAATATTTTGGCTATTATATAATTGGAAAAAATAATTTGGCAGATTATAAAAAAATTATGAAACAAAGACTTAAGTCCTTTCGCAAATGTGCAAAAAAAAGAATAAAACTAAAAGATGTGGAAAGAGAAGAAGACGCCATCAAACTTCGCAGTAAATGTGATTACGGCTTTGAATATGACGGTGGTATGTGGGCTACAGCCTATCTTGCATCTCTACATGGATCTAATAAAAAAGTTTTCTATGATTTTTATGAAGATATTGCTGAATTAGAATTAAAGTATAGAGAACAAGGAATAATACACCAGGGTTGGAGAGAGTCATTTAAAAAAAATTTTAATATGAGTTATGAAGATTTTATCTTAGAGTTTGAAAAATTTACTAATTTAAGTTTTAAAGAACAATTTAAAATTTTAGATCAAATTAAATAATATAAAGCAAAAATATTAAATTTTAATACTATTTAAATATGGATAGCCCTACCATCAACATTCATTGCGGCTTCTTTAACAGCTTCACTTGTAGTTGGATGAGCATGACAAATACGAGCAATATCTTCAGCACTACCGCCAAATTCCATCGTGGTTACAATTTCAGCAATTAGCTGACCTGCATCGTGACCTATGATATGTGCACCTAAAATTGAGTCTGTTTTTTTATCAGCTAAAATTTTAACAAAACCTTCAGTTGCCGATGTTGTTAAGGCTCTGCCATTTGCCACAAAAGGAAACTTTCCAACCTTGTATTCAATTTTAAGTTCTTTAAGTTGTTCTTCTGTTTTGCCAACAGAAGCAACTTCAGGATTTGTATATACTATCGCTGGGATAATATCGTAGTTCATATGTGTTTTTTGACCATGAATTAATTCTATACATGCAACACCCTCTTCTTCTGCTTTATGTGCTAGCATTGGTCCAGGTGCAACGTCTCCTATTGCATAAATGCCATCAACACTTGTTTTAAATTCTTGATTAATTTTTATTGCTTTTTTTTCATCTAAGTTAACACCAATTTTTTCTAAATTTAATCCTTCTGAGTTTGGTTTGCGCCCAACTGACATAAGAACAATTTCATATTTTTCTTTAAGTTCTTTTTTTTCAGAAGATTCTATAGATACTTCAACATTATCTTTATTTATTTTTGCATTATTAACTTTATGAGATAATTTAAATTCTATACCTTGTTTTTGTAAAGCCTTCATAAAATTAGATGCAATCTCTCCGTCCATAGTCGGAACAATGCGGTCTAATGCTTCTACTACTGTTACTTTTGTTCCAAGTCTTGACCAAACAGATCCCATCTCTAAACCAATATATCCTCCTCCAATAACCAACATAGATTTTGGAACTGATTGTAGAGAAAGAGCACCAGTCGATGTAACAATTTGTTTTTCATCAATTGGTATACTAGGTATTTCAATAGAAGAAGATCCTGTGGCTATAATAAAATTTTTAGCTGAAAGTTTTTTTTCTTCTTTTGCAGATTTAACAAGAATTGTTTTACTATCAATAAAAGATGCTGAGCCACTAATATGTTCAATTTTATTTTTTTTGAATAGAAAACCAATTCCTCCTGTAAGTTGTTTTACGATTTTATCTTTACGTTGCATTAGTTTTGCTAAATCAAGTTCTATTTTTGTAGCCTTGATTCCATGCTCTTCAGCATGTTTTGAGATATCCATAAATTTTTCTGATGAATTCAATAAAGCTTTTGAAGGAATGCATCCGATGTTCAAACAAGTACCACCCAAAGTTGATTCTTTTTCTACACATGCTACTTTCATTCCAAGTTGTGCTGCTCTAATTGCTGCAACATATCCTCCTGGTCCAGCTCCAACAACAATTACATCAAAATCAGCCATCTAAATACCTAATACAATCTTTGAGGGATTTTCTAGCAAAGATTTAATTTTTACAAGAAAACCAACACTTTCTTTGCCGTCAATAATACGATGATCATAACTAAATGCCAAATACATCATGGGACGAGCAACAATTTCATCATCTACAACAACA
>CACJSL010000007.1:0-40000 GCA_902596065.1 uncultured Alphaproteobacteria bacterium
TATTAAAATTAATACAGCTAATGTACTTTTCTTATATAAAGATTTATTTACAAAGTTCCATCCAATTAAAGATAAACAAAAATAAATTATTACATCTTTACCTATAGAGGAAGTCCACCAATGAATTGAGGGTAAACATAAAAATAATAAATTAAAAAATTTTACTAAATAATTATTATTATAAGTAATACTTCTAATAATCAAATAAGTGTATAGCAAACCTAAAAAACCAATAAAATTAAATATTATATTTAAAGATAATAATTCTAAATAAAAGTAATCTTTAAAAAAACTCAAAATAAGTATTAAAAAATCTGTTCCTAAAATATGTTGTAGGGAATATGTAAAACCTAAACCTTTAAAACTATTAATTACATTTGACGATTTTTCATAATAATCCAATACATCGCCTTGATAAATAAAAGCATATTGAAGATATAAAATTGAAATACCAATATGATAAAGATAAAAAACAAAAATATATTTAATTTTTAGTTTGTAATTTTTACAAATAAGAAAAATTATATAAAGGTTAATTAAAAATAATATTATAGAAATAATTACATCTATAAAGCTAATTGATTTTATTTCACAACCATTACAAATGTTATTGGCTTCAAATAAAAATAAATTCACAATTTATTCCATACATTTAAATAATTATTACACATTAACTTCATATTATAATTATTTTCTATAATTTGTTTTGCTTTATTTCTCTTTTTCTCCCAAAGCTGAGAATTATCAAGTTTAATATTTATTAATTTATAAATTGCTTGGGCAAATAAAAATGAATTATTTGTATCTACGATAATTCCAGTATCAGAAATTATTTCTTTAGAATCACCTACATCATTAGCAATACACAAAATTTTACAACTCATAGCTTCAGCTATTACATTCGGAAAAGCTTCACCAAAATCAGAAGATAAAACATGAAGATCTAATTTATGCATATACTCTGAAACATCTTTTATTTTTCCTAAAAGAATAATTTCTTTTGAAAGATCAAAATTATTAATTAATTTAATTAATTGTTTATTATTATTATCTACATTTTCACCGGCAAGTAAGCAAACAAAATTTGTATATTCTTTTTTTAATTCAAATAAAGCTTTGATTAAAGCTAAATGATTTTTTTGTGGTCTGTAATTTGCCAACATGCCTAAAGTAAATTTAGTATTGTCAATATATGTGCTGTGTAAAGGTGAGGTTTTTAAATCAAATCCATTTGCTATATAAATAAATTTTTTATTATGAAATAATTTTTTTTTAGAAGCATAAATAGTCTTTTTAGAACAACAAATTATATAATTAGGTATAAAATACGATAAAGGAATTAGAAAATAATATAAAATTATAGTTGAAATTTTTGATTTACCAACTTTTAAATTTGAATGTCTAAAATTCCAATATATTCTTTTAATCCCACAAAGTTTTCCTAAAATTCCACCAAAAAAATCAGCATGAAACATCCAAGTTTGAATGATATCAGGTTTTATTTTTTTTATTAATTTATAGAAGTGATAAATCTTAAAAGGAGCATAAAAATTTTTTTTAAGATTTAAATTGAAAACTTTTATATTTAATTTTTCTAATTGCTCACCTATTATAGAATAGTTTGTTAGAGATATTACTGTATTTTCAATTTTTTTATTTTTTGTATATTCGCATATTTTTAAAAGAGTATTTTCAGCACCACCTAATGAAAGTCCCGTAATTATATGCAATATTTTCATAATCTATTCATTTAAATATTTTCTTTTTTTTCATAACGTAAGAACAAATAAAATGAAATTGGTAAAAAGTGTTGAATTGAACCAAAATTATTAAAAAAACTTCCTGTTGGCCACAATGGTATTAAATTGACAAGTATTAGCATACCCAGAAAAAATTCAGATCTATTGAGTTCACTTTCTCCCATATAATGTTTTTTTAATTGATTAAATATTCTAATTATTAACAAATAAATCAATATTATTATCGGAAGCGTTCCTACTATTCCAAGTTCAACTAAGTATTGAAGAATGAAATTATGAGGATGGGATGAGCAGCCAATACCAATTAAATAAATTTCTTGAGAACACATATCTCTAAATAATTTTGTACCAACTCCAAATAAATAATTTTCTCTAAAAATATTTATAGATGTATAAAAAATATCATTAAAGAACTCAGAATAAAAAACAAAATAAGTAATGGTTAATTCTTTTTCGGGGTATATTTTTTCAACAAATAACTGATTAAAAGATATAATTATTAGTCTTTGAAAAACTTCTTCAGAAAATATCATTATGCCAAAAGCTAAAATAATAAAAAAAATAATAAGATAAAATTTATATTTTAATTGAAATTCACTAAAAACCATAAATAATATTAATGCATAAATAAAATAAACAATAGCAATTCTATCACCGCTTAAAAGAATTATCGTAAAAGAAAATACAAAAATAATTAATGAAAATAAAATTGTAAGTTTTAGATTATTCGAATAAATAATAAACAATATTGACAATAGTAATAAAATTAATCGAGAAACAACTCCTCCTAAAATAAATTCATCTTTATAAAATGATGATATTCTTTCGCCATTATATGGATATCCTAAAATATTTTTATTAGTAATAAATTGAATGGAAGAATCAATAAGCAATAAACATAAAAGTAAGATAAAAATTATAAAAAAATATTTTAAAAAATTATTTTTTTTATCTAAGATAAACCATATAGCACATGCGAAAAACCAATGCCTAGAAAAAAACAAAGAACTCTCCAATGATAGTATAGGATTTGTGCTAAATAAAGATCTTAATATTAAATATAATAAAAAAAAATAAATCAAAAAAGACAATTTATTTATTAAGTATTTTTTTACTTGATATTTAATGCAATAAAATAAAAAAATTAATGCAGTCAAAGAAACAATTAAATCAGTTAAAAAAATACTAAATATATAAGCAAAAGGAAATAGTAATAAAAAAAAATAAATTATTTTTTCTTCAATATAAAATATTTTTGTATTCATCTTTTAACATCAATACGTATCTTTATAAAAATTCAGAATCAAATTTATAAATTATTTATTAATTTTTTTTCTTTTCTAAATCTTAAAACTAAAAAACCAATAATTAATCCTATAATGGCCCCTATAATTGGAAAAATTATTATCATATTATTATTTTCTATTTCAGTTATTTGTTGATCTCTAATTGTTATATAATTAGAAAAATCACTAATTAACATCTTTTTTGATTCTATAAATTTATCAATTTTTATTTCTGTATTATCTTGATTTAAATAATCAATTTGTAGTTTGATTTCGTTAAGTCGAGAAAATAAATCTGTCATCCCTTCTTCAAAAGCATATTGTCGAGGGGTTAATTTGTTAATATATTTAATTCTTGACTCTATATATGGCTGCCCTTTTAAAATTGAAAGATCAGGTCCAAACAAATCAGTAACTACACTTATAAGCCTTTCATATAATATGATATCTGTTTGTATACCGACTATATCTTTACTTGTTTCATCACTAGATGCAATTTTTTCTAAAGATTGATTAATCTGATTTTCAGTTTCTAGTCCTAAATCAATATCTAATCCTTGAACCTGATCAAAATATGAATTTAATTTTGATATTTTTGCATTTTTATGATTAATTATAGACTCTAATAATAAACTTTCTTCAGCTTTCAAATTATCTAGGCTTACTTTTTTTAAAAAAATTATATTATTTTTTATATTACTTAATTCATCAATTAATTTATTTTGATATTCTTTTAAAGAAGTTTTAATAAAATTATCAATTTCAAACATATCTAAATGCTGTATTGATATTTCACTCTTTATAGTTATTTCTGAGTTAGTATCGCCATATGGATCATTTTTGTTAATTTTAATATCCAAAGAGTGATCATTAAAAGTATCTTTCTGAGATAAATTAACAAATACATTGTATAAAATTTGGATAAATTTTTCTTCATCAATATTAAACTGTAAATCTTGATAATATTTTTCTAAAATATCATTCAAATCCCATTTTTCTTCTACACCGATATCAAATATTATTTTCAATAATTCATCATTAGTAAATACAATTCTATTCACATATTCAATTTGCCCTAAGGAGAATTGATAAGAAGGTTGAATGAAAGTAATTTTTTTTGAAGGTCTTTCTTCACGATCATTTAAAAAAAGAAAAGAAATTAGAAAAAAAACTAGAGCAAAAAATGAAATATAATACTTTATTGAAAAAATATCTTTAAACAAAAAATACAGTGAGATATCTTTATGAATGTTTTTTTCCATTATATTTTTTGTTGATATAACAATTATCTAAATTTATAAAGCCAAAATTACAAAATTATATATCTTAAATATGTTGAAGTTTATAATATTTATTACTTTTAAGTATATTCTCAAAATTTGATATAAATAATTTCGAGAAAATTATAATTTATTTGATTATAAATATTGAAGTCATTTTATAAAATTAAAATTTCTTTAAAAATTTAATCTCAAAATACTAATTATCTCTTAATTGTATAATAACTTTAAATCTAAAAGATATAATTTTGCTAAATAAGTTAGTTGAATTATCAAGTTGATTTGATATTAACCAAGAGTGATTAAAAAAAGTTATTTGACTATAATTTTAATTTTATTAATAATTTTTTTTGGAATTTTTTTATCTTTAAATAAATTTTCTGGTAAAGGATATTTTAGTATTTTAAATAAATTTTTAAGCAATAATCAAATACAACAAATACAAAAATATGTTTTACCCTATAGGTTTATATCTCAACAAGATGAAGAAATTAATAAACTTACAAATCCTTATAGTCGTTTAGAATTAGATTTTAAGAATACTGAAAAAGATATTCAGGTTGCAAAGATGTTAAATATTAAATTATCAAACAATCTCATATTAAATAGATATAATTTAATTAATGGATTTTATAGTGGTATTAATAATGAGTTTCCTGGAAGTGCTTTTTTAGACTTTCATTCTAATAACTTGGTTATTTTATCTGCAAGAGGTATCCTTGGATTCACAAATAATTTAAACAAAGAATTAAATTTTAAACAAATCAAAAATAATATAAACGAATTTATTGATATAGATCAATTTAGAAAACATCGATGGTTTTCTTTAAAAGATTTGTTTATTCTTAATAATGAAATTTATATTTCATATACACAAGAAATTGAAGAAAATTGCTGGAACACAAGCATTATTAGAGGTGCATTTAATTATAATAGTATTCAATTTGAAAAATTTTTTTCACCAAAAAATTGCATTCTTTCTATAAATAATTCTGAAGGAGAATTTAATGCACATCAGTCAGGTGGTAGAATTATAAATTTCGATGAAAATCATATTCTTTTATCTATTGGAGACTATAGAAACAGATTTCATGGACAAGATGAGACTAGTATAAATGGGAAAGTTATAATGATTAATAAAAATAATTCCAATTATAAAATTGTTTCTATGGGACATAGAAATCCTCAAGGATTATATTTTGATAAAGAAAATAATTTTGTTTTAGAGACAGAACATGGCCCTCAAGGAGGAGATGAAATAAATTTACTTTATGTAAATAAATTTAAAAGTGAAGCAATTCAAAACTTTGGTTGGCCAATTGTATCTGGTGGTGAGCATTATGGAGGTAAAATAGATGCTAATAAAGCTAAATATTTAAAATATCCTCTATTTAAATCGCATAATGAATATGGATTTATAGAACCATTAAAATCTTTCGTTCCATCAATAGGTATTTCAGAAATATCGAAAATTAATAAAAATAACTATGTTGTTAGTTCTCTTGGCGATAGATCTATTTATTTATTTAAATTAAACAATGAAAATAAGATAATTAATCTTAAAAGAATTGAAGTATTTGAGAGAATAAGAGATCTAATTGTTAAAGATAATATTTTGTACCTTTCGCTTGAAGACACTGCTTCAATAGGGATTATAAATATTAATTAAATTATTTAATTGAAAATCTAGTAATTAAAAAATTATTTAAAATAACTCCATCTAAATTTGATCTAATTAAGGTGGATATAGCATCATTTGGATGACCTACTATTGGCTCTCCATGCAAATTAAATGATGTATTTATAACAGCACCTATTCCAATATATTTTTTTAATCTTAAAATTAAATCATAAAAAAGAGGATTATCACTTTTAGATAATATTTGAGGTCTAGCAGTGTTGTCTCCCAAATGTATACCGCCCAACATATCTTTAATATATTTTTCTTTTACTGAGAAGCTCATAGTCATATATTTAGAGGATATATTTTTTGTATTATCTAATATTTTTTTACTATCAGAGTCTATAATCGTCGGACAAAAAGGCATCCAAAAATCTCTATATTTTATTTGAGAATTAATCTTATTAACTATTTCGTTAATATTAGTGCATGCTATAATAGATCTATTCCCAAGAGCTCTTTGTCCATATTCACTTTTGCCAACAAATCGTCCTAAAACTTTTCCTTTAGCCAAAATTTTAGCAATAGACTCATTAGATATATTTTCATAAATATTAAAATTTTTTAATTTTTTATTTTCAATTATACTTTTTTCTATTTCTGAATTGCTAAATTCAGGCCCCAAGTAAACGTTTGCTAATGGTGGTAATTTATTTGGATTTAAATTATTTTTTAGATAAAATTTTTCTGTTGATAAATATGCTCCTCCAAAAATATTTGTTTCATCACCTGGAGAGAGAGGTACAAAGAAATCTTTGACATAAGAATTTTTTGCCAAAATACCATTTGCCTTTACATTCATTGCAACGCCTCCTCCATAACATACGTTGTTTCTTTTGGTAGTTTTTAAAATTAGATTTAACCAATCACCTAAAATATCTTCAACATATTTTTGAAGCCCCCCTGCAATACCATCAAATCTATGACCTTCTAAAAGGCGTTTAAAACTGAAATATAAATCTTTGGGTTTATTTGAATATTCAATAAGCAGTTTTTTTCTATTTAATTTGAAAATATTCTTAAATACTTCATAAGTTTTTGCTTGCTCATATGTATTAGAAAAAGGAGCTAAACCCATAATCTTGTATTCATGATGATAAGGTTTCATTCCAAGAATTAGCGTCACCCATTGATACAATCTACCAATGTCACTTTGATTATTTCCAGATATCCATTTTATTCCTTTATTAGTAGGAATAGAAATGCCGGAATTATATCTTCCTCCATCTCCTTCTTGATGAAGAATAATTGTCTTATTAACATTTCTATTTTTTCCTGAATAATAAGCATGATAATGATGTAAAATATAATGAGGTAAAAATTTTACTTTGTTTTTAGATATACCTAGTAGATTAGATACAGTTTCTTTTCTTATTTCATTAAACTTTTTTTTGCACACCTCTTGCGACTCACGAAAATTTATATTTGAAAAATCATAATAGTGATCTTTAACTCTTTTTTTGCCTCCCATTATTTCATAGTATGTCTCAATATTTTTTTTATTGATAAGGGTTTCGCGCCAATAATTATTATTTTCATATATCCAATCATCTATTGAATATAATGCTGGTCTTTTGAACATTAAATTAGCTATTCCATTCTTATTAAAGTCAAGATTAGATAAAACAACTTTATCAATTTGACTGTACTCAATGCCAGCATATTTAATGCAATAATTTATAGCTTGAAAAGGAAAACCAACATCACATTTTATTCTTGAAAATCTTTCTTCATGAGCAGCAGAAATCACTTTTCCATTAATCATTAAGCATGAAGAAGCCATATGCCCCTCATAGATCGAAAGCACTATATGATCATTCATTGTCTTTTAAAAAATTTTGATTTGTTTAATATTAATTCAACCAAATTATTTATTTGATTTTTTGATTTAGAGTTATCTAATATCAAATCAGGAAATTTTGGATATTTAAAAGGTATATCAACACCTACAACATTTTTTATCTTCCCTTTCATTGCTCTAGCATATAAATTCTTAAAATCTCGTTTAGCTAAAATTTCCAAAGGAACTTCTACAAAAACTTCAAAATACCCCTTAATGTTTTTACGACACCAGTTTCTATACTTTTGACTTGTTAAATTAGCTGCACATATAACATTGATATTTTGATCAACAAAAAATTTACAAAAGTTGGTAATTCTTTGGGCATTAATATTTCTATCTTTTAAAGTATATTTTAAATCATTATTATTTAACTCTCTAAAAGTATCGCCATCTAAAAAAATGGTATTTTTGCATCTTTTTTTTATAACTTTATATAATTTTTTAGCAATTGTTGATTTTCCAGAAGCAGAGATGCCAGTTATCCAAATGAGCATATTAAATTAAATCTATTCTAAGTGTTATAATTATTATATTGATTATATATAATTTTCAATCAATAAAAAAAATATCTTAATTAAATATGCCAAAAAAAATATCATCCTTTTCTCTAGTAAAAAAACTATATTTACATGTAGAAAAAAAAGGTAAACAAAAACTATTGTTGATGTTTTTTTTGTCAGTTATTGCTTCTTTTGCTGAAGTATTTAGTATAGGAATGTTAATTCCTTTCATAGGTGTTATAATCGACCCTGATTTTATTCTTGAAAATAAATTGCTATCTAATTATGTAGTTCTATTTCCTGAGGAAAATTTATTATTTTACCTGACTTGTTTTTTTATATTAGCAATAACAATATCTTCATCAATTAGACTTTTTTTAATTTATTCAGGTATAAAAATAAGTAATTATATAGGGTCAAATTTAGGGAAAAAAATATATACAAATACTTTATATCAAAATTATTTGTTTCATGTTGAAAAAAATAGTAGCGATTTAATAAGTGTATTAACTAATAAAATTGGTTCAGTTACAAATATTTTATTTTCTTTAGTTATTTTATCTTCTTCTTTTTTAATTTCTTTATCAATCTTAGGTACAATTTTTATTTTTAATCCTTATATTTCTATCATAACAGTTTTATTCATTGGTTCAGGGTATCTATTATCTATTTATCTCGCTAAGAAAAAACTAGAAACAAATAGCCTTATTGTAGCGAAAGAAAACATAACAACTATTAAATCACTACAAGAAGGTCTAAATAATATTCGCAATATAATTATTGACAACACATATAATAATGCAATTGATAAATACGGTAATTCATATTTAAGTTTTTTAAGTTATGATGGTAATAGTAAATTTATTCAACAAATACCAAGGTTTGTATTAGAGGCTTTAGGGGTAATAACTATTACTCTCATTGCATATAGTTTTAGCAAATCAATTGAAGAAAGCGGTATAGTAACTACTCTTGCTGCAATTGCTTTTGCTGCACAAAGATTGCTACCTTTATTCCAGCAATTATACACTGGTTTAACCACTGTATTAAGTAGTAAGCAATCTCTGATAGAAGCTTTAGAATTATTAGAATTAAGTTATCAAAAAAAATCTATAAATCATAATGTTATTCCTTTTAAAAACAAAATAGAAATTAGAAATTTGTCATTTGGCTATAATAACAAAAATAATATTTTTGATAATTTTAACTTAACTATTAATAAGGGTGATATTATTGGAATAAAAGGTGAAACAGGTTCTGGGAAAAGTACCTTGTTGGATATTCTAATGGGTCTTCTTAAACCTTCTTCAGGAAAAATATTAATAGATAATATAGAAGTAAACGACTCAAATATTACTACATTTCATAATATTCTATCACATGTTCCTCAAAATATTCATCTAAATGATGATACAATTTTAAATAATATTGCATTAAGTAATGAAATCAATTTAGATGAAATAAAAGAAGCTGCCAATACCGCTGAGATATTACAATATATTAATAGTGAATCTAAAGGATTTAATACGATGGTAGGTGAAAAAGGAGCTAAAATAAGCGGAGGGCAAAAACAAAGGATTGGTATAGCAAGAGCAATATATAAAAAATCAAAAATATTTATTCTTGATGAAGCCACAAGTGCATTAGATAGCGAAACAGAAAATAAAATAATGGAATTTTTTTTTCACAAAAAAGATTTAACTGTAATTATAGTTTCGCATAGAAATGAAATAATAAAAAGATGCGATAAGATCATAAATCTAGATAGTAACAAATTAAAAAAATCAAATTAAGCAAATGAAAAAAATTATATTTATTTATCATCCATTTTCTGATGGCGAGTTAGGGCTAACAGTAGAATCATATTTTAAAAAAAAATTTGACTCTAGAAAAAAACTATATCTAATACAATACTTAATTAATAATGCAAACAATAAAATAAAAACAATTTTTTTTTTAAAAAGAAAAAAAATATTTTTTTTCTATTTTATACAAATTATTAAATTATATTTTTGGGCATATATAAATAATTTAAAATTAGCTAATATTAGATTTACTGCTAATGTTAATAAACTAAAAAAAGGAACTTTTTTTTATGCTAATGCCAGAAGTGCGCTCAAATATGATCCTGCGGTATTCTTAAAAAATTCAAGTTGTACTAAGTTATTTAATCTTTCTCATTTTGAAGTTGAAACTTCTATAATATCAAAGAACGCAAAGGATATAGGCGTTGACTATTTTGTTTTTGAAAATAATTTGTCTAAAAATAGCCAATACTTTAAATATTTTTTTCCATATTATAAAAAAGATACTTTTGTTTTACCTCATGTATATAACAAACGATTTAAAAATTTTACAAATTTTAATAATAGAAAAAATCTATGTTTTGCATCAGGGCGAGTAATTTTATTTGATAAAAAAAAAGATTTTAACTATAAAGATTTTATTGATTATTTTAAGATTAATTATCAACACAAAATTAGATATGAGATTTATAATAGTAAAAACAAAGATAAATATATAAATTCTTATATATCATTAAAAGATTCATCAAAAACCTATGATCAGAAGTCTAATTTGAAAATAAAAGAAAATTATTATTCTAAATTTAATATAGTTGATATGTATAATAAACATAAAATGTTTATTGCGCCTGAAGGTATTAATGATACACCACCAATAGGTTTTGTTGAAGGAATGTCTTGTGGTTCAGCTCTTTTGGCACTTGATAACAATATGTATTCTGATTTGGGGTTAAAAAAAAATATTCATTATATTGATTATGATGGCAGCATTGAAGATCTTATTGATAAGATTAAATTTTTTCAAAAAAATAATAGTCAACTTGAAAAAATAGCTAATAATGGATATAATTTTGCCATTAACAATTTTAATTCTGAAAAAATTTCTCTATATTTTATAAACTTTTTAAAATCTATCAAATTTAATGATTAAAAATAATTTTAATTACTTAGATCAATCCTTAAGTGGTGCAAAATTTTCAATTATTAAAAAAAAAAATAAATTATTTTTTAAAAAATTTATTCCCTTTAAAAATATAAGTGACAAAAATAGAATTTTATGTCAACTTTCAAAACAAAATAAATTGTCATTAACTTCATTGCCTGATCCTTTTTTTACAATTAAAGGTAGTGGTAAAATTGAGAAAAAAAATGTAATTATTGAAATGCCCTTCATACATGGATTTAGTGGCAAAGAAATAATTATAAATAGTCAAAAGAAAAATATAGAAACATTAATAAAAATTTTTAGTAAATTAATTGTTTTTTTTAAAAACAATAAATTAAAGAATGATAAAGATAAAAAAAGAAATATTGAAAACAAAATTATTGAATTAAATAAGATTCATTCAAACAAAAAATATTCTTATGTTTTTAAATTTTTAGAAAAAAAAATTAATGATATTAGGAATGATATTGATGAAACTTTGTGTCATGGAGATCTGACCTTTTCAAATGTTATTATCACAAAAGGAACAGGCTATAAAATTGATTTTGATGATAACAGAATATTGCTTATTGATTGGTTAGATACATATTTTGATTCATATCTGCAAGATTTAGCTAAACTTAAACAGGAATTATTTTATGGATGGAGTTCAAGAAATATTTATTCACCTCAAAAAATTAATAATTTATTGACAGGAGAGTATATGTGGGAGAATCTTTCTAAATATTTTATAAATGAAGATAACAAATCTTTATTTAAAATAATAATGATACTGTGTATTATGAGAATAACTCCTTATGTCAAATCAAATCAGGATATAATCTGGATTGATAAAGCCTTAAATATGGAGATTAATTCGTGAATATTTTAGTGACAGGAATAGGAGGTTTTGTTGGATCCACTTTATGTAATGAATTATTAAAATTTAAAAATATAAATATTATAGGTATTGATGATTTATCATACGGAGATTTATCTAATATTAATAATTTTAAGAAAAAAATTAAAATTATTAATAAAGATATTTGCTATCTAAAATTATCTGATTTAAAAAAATATGGCAAAATATCTATAATAATACATTTGGCTGCAATAGCACCTCTTCCTGATAATCAGACTAATCCTTATCAATCAATGAAAAATAATGTTGCTGGCACTGCTAATTTACTTGAAATAAGTAGATTCTTGGAAATTAAAAAATTTATTTTTATTAGTTCTGGAGCTGTTTATGAGAGAACAAATTCTAAAAAAAATAAATTAAGTGAGAAAGATGACGTAAATACAGTATTAATTTATCCTACATCAAAAATATTTGGAGAAAAACTATGTGATATTTTTTTTGAAACATACAACTTACCTACTACAAAAATAAGACTTTTTAATCTCTACGGCCCCAAACAAAATTATACTAGAAAGCATCCTCCTTTGCTATCTCAAATAATCAAAAGTATTCTCCAAGATAAAAAAATTGTTATATATAATTTAAATAAAAATATTAAAAGAGATTATATATACATAGATGATTTAATAGAATTAATTTCTAATATTATTAAAGATAAAAAAAACAAATTACCAAGGCTAATAAATGCATGCTCAGGTGAAAGTTTGTCAGTGCCAGATATTATAATGAAAATAGAAAAAATATTACAAAAAAAATTAATCATATCAAAATCAAAAAAAATTTCAAATTTTTGGGGAAAATATAATAAATTGTTTGTAGGAAAATATAAAATCAATGATTTTATTATTGAAAATGAAGTGTATAAGAATGCTGAGGGTAATCCAAATTTATTTAAAAAAATTATAAAAAGGAAACCAATAAATTTCGAACAAGGTATTAAAAACTGTATTGAATATGCAAAAAAAACAATTTAAGAAAAATATTACATTAGTACTTCCGGTTTCTGGAAAATCTTCAAGATTTAAAAACTCTCAACCAAAATGGATTCTGAGTTCGCCAGATAGGAAATTAATGATACAAGAATCTATAAAAGAGCTAGATTTAAAATTTGTTTCAAAAATATTAGTAATATGTCTTAAAAGCCATATTGATAAATATATTACTATCAATTCTATTAAAAAAGCCATATCGGATGTCTTGGATAAAAAAATAAAAATAGAAGTATGTGCCTTAAGTGAATCTACAACATCTCAAGCTCACACAATTTATAAAGGTATAAAAAAGAATAAGATAAAAGGACCAATTTTTATTAAAGATTGTGATAATCAATTTAAATATACAATTAGTCCTGGCAATAATATTTCATCATTAAATCTTAATAATGCAGGGTTAATAGAAGCCAAAAATAAAAGTTATGTAGAAATAAATCAAAAGAATGAAGTCTTAAGAATTGTTGAAAAAAAAATAATAAGTAATAATTTTTGTACTGGAGGCTATGGTTTTGAATCAGCTAGTGAATTTAGCAAGTTTTTTTTAGAAATATTTAATAACAATTTATTTAAGGGGGAAATATATGTTTCTCATATAATTCATAAAATGATTTTAAATAATAAGATTTTTACATCATATGAAGTTGAGAAATATATAGACTTTGGGACCTTAGAAGAATGGAAAAAATATCAAAATAAATATTTGACGCTTATTTGCAATCTTGATGGAATTATTTTTAAAAAAAGCTCAAAATATTTAAATAAAGGATGGACGTATGAAATTAACAAGAAAAATATTAAAGCTCTTTCAAGTTTTATGAAAGAAAAAAGAATTTTTTTATTTATTATTACAAGTAGGCCTAAAAAAGATGAGAATAAAATTAGAAAATATTTACAAAAATTTGGTATTTTTATTAATAGAATTGTATTTGATATGCCTGAATCTTCTATATGTATGTTAAGCAATTTTGAAGGAGCTACATCTTATCCATCTTCTAGTGCCATTAATTTACCTAATGATAGCGATAATTTAAGTGAATACCTTCAAAATTTATCAAATTTTTAATTTAATGAAAAAATATTTTAGCCCTAAAAATATAAGAAACTATCTTATTAAAAGAAAAATAAAAAATAATAATAGATTTAATATTGAATGGAAAGATCAAAATTTTAATAGAATTGCACTAGTAAACTTATTATTAAAACATTATGAAAACCCTGATTATCTTGAAATAGGTTGTAATGAAAACAAGTTATTTGACTCTGTATACATTGATAATAAAATTGGTGTGGATCCAATTAGGGGAGGCAACATAAGATTAACTTCAGATGAATTTTTTAAAAATAATAAAAAAAAATTTGATTTAATTTTTATAGATGGCCTTCATGAATATCAACAGGTGCGTAAAGATTTTATTAATTCATACAACTCTTTGAAACCTAATGGATATATACTTCTGCATGATATGCATCCAAGATATATATATGAAGAATACACACCCAAAATTAATAATACATGGACAGGTGATTGTTGGAAATTAGCTTATGAATTAAGCCTTCAAAAACATAAAATGCAAATAATAATGATTGATTTTGGAATTGGTATTTTTAAAAACTTAGGTAAAAAATTTGAATTGAATGATGATAATTTTAAGAAAATAAAAAAACTTGATTTTAATTTTTTTTATGAAAATTATAAATTATTTGATACTATATCATTAAGTGAATTTAAAAAGACCATTAAAGATAAATATAATTGATTTCAAATGAATATAAGAAATTGTATAAATTGTAATTCTAAAAGTTTAAGCATATTTCTAAATTCAGAAATAAATCCAATTTACTTATTGAGAAAAAAAACATTAATATGCCAAAACTGTGGATTAGCCTTTAAAGATATAAGGGTAAACGATAAAGGTTATATTAATTCTATTAAATCAAATTATTATTCAAACTTTAATAAAAAAGAACTTGATAAAAGATTCAATGCAAGGATAATTTTTGATAAAACTAGAGCAAAAAAATACTACGAATATATTAAAAAGAAAATATTATTAAATAAAAAGAAACTTAAGGTACTTGATATTGGAGGGGCTGAAGGATGGTTTGCAAATTATATAAAAATTAATCATCCTACTTTTGATGTTTATAATTTAGAGCCAGATATTAATGCAATTAAATATGGAAAGATCAAATATCCCGAAATAAAACACATATGTAAAAGATTAGAAGATATTGATAAATCTAACTTAAAAGATATTGATATAATCACTTATTGGGGTGGTTTTTATCGAACTGCAGAACCAAATAAAACAATAAATAAAATTTTTAAAGTAACCTCAAAAAATGCAAACTTATTTTTTTCACTCCCCTATACTTTTGATAATCCGACAAGACAAGATAACACACCTTATGGAAGCCTAGATGAGATTATAGGTAATGGAAATATAGTATTTTTAAATAGTTTTTATTTAGAAAAATTATTTGAAAGTAAATTTACTATAAATGAAAATAAAATAATACAAAATCTTCCTTTTAAGAAAAAAATACCAATTTTACACATGACTAAAAGAAATAATGTAATCAAAAAAACTTCTAAATATAGAAGGTCAAACTACGAATACACTTCGAGTTTTTTACTAAATTATTGTAAAAAACAATCAATTAATAATATAAATAAATTTTGTAAAAATAATAAAATTTCAAAAATTGCTATTTGGACTAATCCAGAATATTCTAAAAATATAGAAATATTATTTAAAAAAACAAATATTAAAAAAAGTATTTTATTAGCTGAAGATAACTGGAGTTATACAAAAAATCATTCAATAGACTATATTTACAAAATAAATGTTGATGCAATATTTGTAACTGATTTTACAAATCAAAATTTAATATTTGATCAGCTAATCAAAAGATTACATATTATTAATATCAAAATAATTAGATTGTTAGATGATCGCTATATTAATCAAGAAATATATGAAAAATTTCAAGGTAGTTTCATTTTAAAAAAAGTTTTTAATCCAAAGATTGTAAGATGAAAGTTTTAGTTTTTTTACAGAGGGAATGGGCATTTCTTTATGGAATACCAATTGTAGAAACTATTAAAAAAAAATACCCAGATACAAAGTTTGCAGGTTATGTTTATAAAATAAAAACCTGGAACAAGATCAAAAAACAATATAATTACTTTGACAAACTTTGGTTAGGTTATAAATTTGATGATCAAATATTAGATTTAAAAATCAAAGATGAAATTGAAAAAATTAATATTTCAGATTTAGAAAAAGAATTAGAGATTGATAGTGTATGGAAAGATATCATTCATGTAGATAGAAATTTAATCTATACACCGGGACAGAAATGGAGATACTCTCTAAAGCAACAAGTTTCTGATGAAAATAGTTTAAAAATAGTCAAATTAAATTACTTATTTATAAAAAATCAAATCTTTAATGAATTCAAGCCTGACATAGTTATACTTCCAAATTTTGGATCTATATTTCATAATGTACTTTATTATTATTCAAAAAAAAGAGGAGTTGATTGCTGGATGCCAATAGCTTCGAAAATATCTAACAGAGTATTATTAACAAATGATAAAGAATATACTTTATCAAATATTTTTAATAATTACAGTAACTTTTCTCCAAATAAAGAATCATTATTTTTTGCAAAAGAGTATATTTTAGAATTCAATAAAAATTTCATAAAACCAATTCACCTTAGAAAGATAAATTTTAAAACTCAAAGTTTATTTAAAAATTTTATGAAAGATTCTTTAAAATTACCTATTAGAACTATAAAAAATTATTACAATAATAAAAACCCTCTAAATCCTAAAGTTTATAGAACTCTAGACAACATTAAAACATTATATTTTATTAAAAATTTTTTTTCTGAATATAATAATTTATATAATTTAAAAAAATATAAGTATGATAATTTGGGTAATATTGCTGATTATATTTTTATGCCCCTTCATGTTCAGCCAGAAGTTAGCACAAATCTTTGGGCGCCCTTATTTACCAATCAATTTGAATTTATACGTCAAGTAGCTATATGTCTTCCGGGCAATCTTTCACTTGTTGTGAAAGAGCATCCAATAATGCTGGGGCGAAGATCTTGTAAATATTATGATAAGTTGAGAAAATTACCTAATGTAAAAGTATTGTCACATACTATTGAAACTAAAGACATAATACCACATAATAAATGTAAAGGAATTGTTGTAATTTCTGGAACTGCAGGATTTGAAGCCGCCATTTTGGGTAAGCCTGTTTTTATTTTTTCAAAAACTTTTTACGATCACTTAAATAATGTAATTACTATTAATAATTTTGATGAATTTATTTATAAGATAAAGACTATAGAAAATTTAAAATATGATAATAATGAAACAGAAAAGTTGATATCTTTTTTATATGAAAATTCATTTGAACTTTCTTATTCTTTAGCTTATTCAAAAAAAATAGACATAAGCAACATTAAAAAAGCCTATTTAAAAAAAATAGATGCAATATATAACAAACTCACTACTAATAATTAACGAAGAATTTTAATTAAATTATTATTTGCCTTGGTTATATTCAAAGCTAATTTATAATCTTTTAAAGAATCTATTTCAACCCAGTTCCCTTTGATTCTTAAGGCACTTATTTTAAATTTATTTAAAATTAAATATTGTAATAAATCAGTTAAGTATAGATCTGAATAATATTTAGAATTTAAAATATTAGATAGCTTCTTTCTATTAGAATATTCACTTTTTAATATATTGTATATTCTTCTTTTTATAGAATAGTTTATTTTAATTAAACCAATATATTGAGAATTTATTTTAGAATAATTTTTTACTTTTTGCCCTATATCTAATATTTTATTATTTTTATTAATTTTACAAGATTCTGCGTCACAAAGTGGATTTTTAAATCTCAATGCCCAATATTTTTTCCATTTATCATCACATACAACACTAATTTCATTTTTTGATTTAATTAATTTTTCCACAACTTCAGTATTATATACAATATCAGAATAACTAATAATAAGATCTGATCTATTTTTTATAATTCTTTTTAAAGCTATAAATAAAGAGTGGACCATATTTGTTTTATCATAATTTCTATTATAAATTTTTTTTAATTCTGAAAATTGAATTTTTTTTGTATTGTACCCCGTTACTGCATAAATATTTTTAAAATTATTTTTTTTAGCAATTTGAATTTGATTTTTAATTATTGGTATATTGTGAACTTTAACCATTGCCTTAGGTACATGATCTGTTAAAGGTCTAAGTCTACTACCCTGCCCTGCGGCAAGTATTAAAAAATCTATATTCATTAATTTGTTAATAAATCTTTTATTAATTTAAGCTCATTTTTATTGAAAATTTTTCTTCTCTCTGGGTGCCAAATCATAGTCAAAATTTTATATTTTTTGCTATAATACCCTTCAACTGTATCATCTTTTATAGCCCACGGATTAAGTTTCTTGCTAAGATCATCTCTGTAAATTCCAAAATTGTGAAAAGAATTAACCACCATATAATTAAGTTTTAATTTTTCTTTAATTGATTGATCAATAATCTTTATTTTATGATTTTTATTTACATGATTATTGATTTTTTTTATTTTGCCTTCAAAATAAATATTGATAAATTGATGTCCTCTACATATGCCAAGAATAGGAAATTTTTTTTTCAAACAATATTGTAAAAGTTTGAATTCAACAAAATCCCTATCGCTACCACTTTTAAATTTACCATTTTTAACTTTAAGTTTTGTATCTTCTCCATTCAATAAAAAAAGACAAGAGCAATTTAGTGTTTCAAAATAATTGATAGGCTTTGTTATCTTTTCAGTAATTAGAATAGGTTCTATCTTTAAATTATTAAAAAAATTAAGCCAATTATTGCTAATGGCACTGTAAGATTCTTTATAATTTGAATTTGAAATTCTCCTTGTTATAACTCCAACTCTGCGCACACTTAATCTCTCTGTGATAATTGTTCATAAAGAACCTTTTCAACTAAATCAGCATAACTCTTTTCTTTATCAAATGGCCAACTAGTATTTGACCAGTCGGGACAATTTTTGCACAAATCTTTTTCATTATATTTATTACAAACATGTTTATTTCTTAATTTGTTGTAAAAATTTGATTTCCAAACATCTCTTATAGTTGTCTCATTATAATGACAAATTGTTGCTTGTCCAAACCAATCAGTTGGACAATAATTAAGGTGACCTTTGGCTGTAATAACTACTCTCTCCCAAGGATATAAGCACGGTCTTCTTTCAATTTTTTGATTTTTTTTATAAATCTCAGGATGAAAAGAGCTGCTTAACGAGCCAGAATTTGTATGTAATTTTCTAATAACAACATCTTTTACTCCTTGATTAATCCAATAATCTCTAAATTCATCAGATTCATCTACATTAAGTTTTTGTTCAACAAAACTAACTATAAGCTGTGTTTTATAAGTAGATTTTTGAATAAGATTAATTAATTTCAATACATTTGATTGTGTTTTATTTAAATCTCCATTAACTCTTACCTTTGCATAAGTTTCAGGTTTTATAGCATCTATACTAATATCAATCATATGAAGACCTGAATTTAAAAGTCTCAACATTTTCTTTTCATTTAGCAAGGTGCCATTGGTAGTTAATGTCACTTTTGTATCTGAATGATCGACAGCATAATTTATCATTTCATATGATTTTGGATGAACTAGAGGCTCTCCATTACTTGTATAGCGAATATATTTAGTTATATTTCTTCCATATTTTGAAACCTCTTTAACCATTTTTGTATTTAGTTCAGGATCAAGCATAGCTTTAGCATAGTAATCACTCTGCTTAAAAACAGGGTGTGTGCAGTGCACACATGCTAAATTACAAACCTCAGTAATATCAAGCATAACTTGAGAAGGAAACTCTTCTGATAGCCTACCAGTAAAACCATATTCTTTGTTCATAATTTTAGAGTCCTTTTATAATTTGCATTAATATCATTTTTTTAAAAAAAAGTTATATATTGTTTATTATATTTTAATTTGTATATTTTTTGAAATCCCTCATATAATCTTCGGTTTTTTCATTTTTATTATGTAAGAAACTAAAAACTTTTTTCATTTTTTGTTTTATTTCTATAACTTCATCATAGGTAACTGAAAAAAAATTGTCTGATTCTCTAAGTTTAATATTATCAGTGAAGTGTTTTTCTATTATACAAGCTCCTGCAGCAACTGCTAAACTTGGAATTTCAGTACCCAATGTATGATCTGAGTGACCTACTGGACAAGCATATTTACTTTTTAATTTATGTATATTTTCTAAATAACTAAATTTTTTTTCAAGAGGGTATGAAGAAATACAGTGAAGAAGTATGTATGGAATATCTTTTTTATGTAATATTTCAACAAATTTATCTATTTCTTTTTCGCTAGCCATTCCAACAGATGCGATGACTGGTATTTTTGTTTCAGCTACCTCCTTAATAAGTTTTAGATTTACAAGTTCAAAAGCTGCAATTTTAAAAGCTATAGTCCCCATATCCATAGCAAATTTGATTTCACCCACATCATAAATAGACGTAAAAACTTTAGCACCTAAAGATTGTGCATAGTTCCAAGCTTCAACATTTTCTTCTAGAGATAGTTGCCATGAAGAAGTAAGTTTTATAAATTCCTTAGCTTTTTTATTTGTCTTTAGATTATATCTAGTTTTAGCATTGTAAGTTTGAAATTTTATAAAGTCAGCACCTGCTTCATAAGATAATTTAATCATATTTTTCATTCTATCAATGTCGCCTAAATGATTAACGCCAATTTCAGAAATAAATTTCGGTTCCTCGTAATCTCCTACACTCAGTCCTCCAATATTTATTTTTCTACTTTTAATAAAAGTCATAATAATATTAGTTACTTTATTTTATATTAATTTCCTAATAGTTTTTTGATCACAATCTATTAATACCTTAGAATAACTAGATATTTCATTAAAGAGGTTTTCACCGCAACCTATAACAGATGGTATGCCGTATTCGGAAGCTCTTATAGCCATATGAGATGCCGCTCCACCAAATTTTGTAATTAAACCTGCGATATCATAAGAAAATAGCCAGTCATATCCTGGGTCAGCTGTTTCAATTAATATAATTTTTTTTGAAATATCTTTTATTTTTTTATAATTTTTTATCAAAAGTATTTCACTTTGGATTTTTTTTCTAGTTATAAAATTTGGAGTTATGGAAAATTGTTTAATTTCAAATATATCATTAATATTTCTTATCAATGCAGGTGCCTTTATAAGGCTTTCTAAATGATATTTCTTTTTAGAATTATTTAATTTTGTTTTAAAAAAACTAAAATTATTAAAATTAGTATTTTCAAAATTTAAAAAATCTTCAATTGAATAAAATTGAATGTCCTCTTTAGATAAGTTTAATTTATTAGAAAATATTTTAATAATTTCTAGAATTTTGTTTACACACTTGGTAAATTCATATTTACCTTTTTCTCTGCCTTTTATAGAATTTATTATAAATTGATACAGTTCTGATTCATCTAATTTAATTTTTTCATATTTTAGTAAATTAATTATTTTTTTTGAATTTTTTTTCCAAATTTTTTTTGAAATCGATGAAGATGATTTTGAGGAGTTATAGGATAAATTGTCTTTTTTAAAAAAATTTTCATCAATCATTTGTTTATAATTTTTTGAAGTAATATCATAAGTCGATGGTCTTAAATGACCATATTTATCAATAAAATATTTTTTAGAGATTTTTTTACTAAGAAATCTATGTAAATCTTCATTAAATTCACTAGAAATAGTACTGATATTTTTTAAAAAATTATTATAGTCAGTTGGTGAAAAAATATTTTGTTTTTCAAATGAACTTAATATTTGAAGTGCTATAAAAGCACATCTAGCTTGTATAGAAAAAGGAATAACACCTTTTTTAATACAAAGATCAACAATTTGATTTAGTTTAAAAGATAACTCAAAAATACTACTTTTTTTTGAAAAATTTATATTCCCAAGTTCTTTATTTAAAATTAAATAATTATTTGCAATATCTTTAAAATTTTTATTAGAATTTGCTATTAAATCTCTAGTCCAATTGGAATATAATTTTATAATTTTATTAGAATTTATTTTGTTAATTTTTAAATTCTTAGTTAAGTGATTTGACATTCTTTTTTTATCAAAATAATAACAATTCACTACAACATTAAATTCAACTTTATCAAATTGAGCAGGATTTTTATCTAAATATTTAATTTCTTGATTAATCAATTTATTTGACAGGGAAGAATCAACTGATTGTAATAAAAAAGAATTAAAGCATCTCCTTATATCTACATATGGTTTTCCTGCGAGAGAAACTAATAAACGTTTATTAGTCATATCCTTATATCCCATTTGTTTTCTAGCTTCAGCCCAAGAATTGTTAGTAATCAACTTACAATAAAGAGAGTAATCTAAAGGCTTAGGTTGAGTGCCAATCATTTCTACAGGATTCCAGTCTGTCATATTGGAGTAAAATGTTTTTATGCCTGAAATATTATCCTTATAATTAAGTTTATTTGTTAAAAAATTTTTAATTGAATAAATCTCATCATCAAAGTCTAACATTGAATAAAATTTTAACTTTTTATTTATTACTAGAGGCCTAACTTGCAGAATAAAAATATTTCCTTTTTTATCAACTGCAAACTCTATATCCAATTTAGAATGTAAAACTTTTTTTTCAATTTCTTTTACAACTTTTAATAAATCGTACAACCATTTAATTTTTTTTGAAGTAAAATTTTTATATACATAAATAGTTTTAGTATCAGAAGATGTCCCACTAGTTACTGTATCTGTTATTCCTGATGTATCATCATAGTTTATAATATAATAAGGTGAGCCATTCTCATTTGATATAGTAAATAATACTCCGCTAGATTTAGTATTTTGTAAATATTTTTGAATCAAAACTTCATCTTTAATGTTTTGGGAATTTAGTTTGTTATAAGAATTAAAAACTTCATTAATTTTATTTTTTACATTTTCAAAATTATTAGGGTCTACATTAAGAAATGATTTATAAGAACCTGCATTTGATTTTTTCCAAGAATCTTCTGATATTGCACTACTTCTAATTACTATTTTTTCATTTTTAAAAGCTGTAGCTATTTCTTTTATTAAAGATGATTTTTTTTTATGCCATGTAGAATAATCAATTGTTATTTGATTAAGAATATTTGCTTTGTTTATTAAGGATTGTAATCGATTTAAAGTTTGAGCTTTTGTGCCAAGGATAAATTTTGCCAATGCATCATAATTTTCAAATAAACTAAAATTTTCATTATCTATAATTTTTTTAACAGTATTATTTTTAGAACTATAAATATTATTTAGATCAGAAAATTTTATAAATTTCTTTTTTAAAATATTTTTTTTTAATATATTTAAATCTGGTTTCTTAAAAAAAAAAATTGATTTATCTAGATTAAATTTTTTATCATTAGAAATGATAAAACTAGAGTTAATCAAAAGATTTTTTTTAATTAAATTTGCCCTAAATAAAACATTAGAGTTAATTATTATAACATCTTGATCTAAAAAATTTGAAACTAGGGAAAGTAAGTTCAATGAATTATTATTTTCCCAGTCATCATTATAAAAAATCTTAAGACCAGGATAGTTTTTTATTATTTTTTCAACATGATATCCGGCAATAAAAATAGTGTCTTGAATATTAATTTTTTTGAGTTCATTAAGTGTCCAATCAAGAAGCGAAGCATCTTTGTTAGGTATTTTTACTAAATAAGATGGGTAACTATGTTCTGCTGATAACCGTGTTTGACCCCTTGATGATCCAATAATAATTGCTCGCATATTTTAATAAAAATTAATTTTATTTATTATATAGATTCTGTAAAAATTTATATATATAAACTTAACATTTTTATATACTTTAAATATTTAAACTAAAAATAGATTTTTTTTTAATAAAGAGTTTTTTGTGAAAGAAATTACTTGCAGTATATTGCAGCCACACTTTTTACCTTGGGTTGGATATTTCAATTTAATGCTAAGGTCTGATATATTTATTTTTCTAGATGATGTTGAATTTACTATTGGAGAGTGGAAAAACCGAAATAAAATAAGAAAAACTTATAATTCCCAAGATACTAAATGGTTAACAGTTCCAGTGAGGAGCAAGAACCATTTCTCATTATTAAATGAATGCGAAATAGCAGATGAAAGTAATTGGAGAGAGAGAAATATTAATAGTATTTTTGAGTCTTATAAAAAAACACCTTACTTTGATAAATATTTTGAAGATATCAAAAATATTATTTTGGATAAAAATATAACTATATTGTCAAAAATAAATATTAACTTAATTCATCTTATGTGTAAGCATCTTAAAATTGAAACAAAGACTTTTCTTAGCTCAGAATTAAATACTAAAGGAGATAAACATCATAAACCTATGAATATATGTAAAAAAATAAATGCTAATAAATATCTTACAACAAATAAAAGTTCAGATTACATTAAAATTGAAGAGTATAAATCTAATAATATTTTAATAGAATTTCAAAACTTTGTTCATCCATCTTACAATCAATATTTTAATGGTAAAAAATTAGAATCTATAAAATACTTAAGCATAATTGATCTACTTTTTAATCAAGGTCCTGAAAGCTTAAATTATATAAATTAATTTAAAAAATATATATACTTTTATACAAATCTAATTTAGTTAAAGTCAAAATTATTAATTCTACAGAGGTATCATGAATCAATTACCAAAACTTTTTGTTACAGGCACTATGAGAACTGGGGGTTCTCTTTTGATCAATCTTCTTTCAGCTCATCCTAAGCTACTTATTCTTAATGAAAGAGTTCATTTTTTTAGATTTGTATATGGAAGATATAATCCGCTAAATGCAGAAAATCTCGATTATATGCTCAATGATCAAAGATTAAGACTAAAATATCGAAAAGGTATTGATTTAAATGTAGATTTACTTAGAAAAAAAATAACTGAAGCTGGAATAACATATAAAAATATTTATTCCATTTTAATGGATTATTTTAGACAAGAATCTGGAAAAGATATATGGGGGGAATTTGCTGGACTTCAATGGAGAGAAATCCCTATATTTTTGGACTTTTTTGAAGAAGGTAAAGTGATACATACCTATAGAGACCCGAGAGGAGTATTCGCATCTTGGAAAAAATTAAGCTCTATTACTAATAATGCTTATTTAAACTGCTTATTTAATTGGGTTGACTCTACCAATCATGTTCAAAAATATAAAAGAATATTAAGTGAAAATAAATATTATGCCAATAAATATGAAAATATTATGAGTGATCCAAAAAAATATGTTTCAAAGCTCATTAATTTTATTGGAGTAGAGGTTGATAATATACTGTTTGAACCTGAAAGATGGTCAGATACATTTAATCCTAATTTAGTTACAGTTCCTCGTTCAGCACATGATGGTGATGGCATACTTGGATACAGTACTAAAAGAGTTGATAACTGGAAAAAGAATCTTGAAGATTGGGAAATATGTCTTGCTGATTATATTTGTGGAAAGAATATGGAAATTTTAGGATATGAAAAAGTACACAATAATATTAAAGACAATGATCCTCTTCTAATAAAAGGAATAGAAGAAATGAAAAAAAACAATTTTGTATATAATAATTTTAAAAGATTTATGGAAACAGGTCAGGGAATCAATAAATATCCAATGGATCCAACTGATCCTAGAAGTTGGGGGCAAAAATCTAATCCAAGTCACTGGTTTATCGAATCTGATGAAGGTAAAAATTATTACCAAGAACTAGCAATATCCTCTAAAGCTATTTTAGAAAAATATCTTTAGGTTTAGTTAATATTTAAAAAAAGATTATTTTATTTTTCAAATTAATTATTTTTTTTTAAGAATAATTTACTAGATGCAATAAAAAAAGGATTTCTAATACTTTCTTTATTAAATTGTAAATTATTTTTTTTGTCATCAAGTATAGTACCACCTGCTTCTAGTAAAATAATATAACCTGCAGCAATATCCCATTCTGAAGAACCGACAAATCTTGGATAAGCATCAGCTGCTCCCTCAGCAACTAAACAAAATTTTAAAGAACTACCAGCATCCAATAATTCATAGTTATTATATTTTAATAACCAATCATTTAACTCCTTAGAGGGATGAGATCTACTTGCAACTAATTTTAAATTTAGCGCATCATTATTACAAGTAATTTTATTAGATTCAGAAAAAAAATCAATTTTAGTTCTATTATCAATTATTTTATGTTTAAATGAACCATGGTCTTTTAATCCGTAATAAACTGTTTTTAAAGCTGGTGCGTAAATAATGCCCATTTTAGGAATATTATTTTCTATAAGAGCTATGTTAACAGTAAATTCACCATTTTTTTTTAAGAATTCTTTAGTTCCATCAAGAGGGTCAACAATCCAAAAATTAGACCATTTACGTCTAATAGTCCAATCTATTTTGGCTCCTTCTTCAGACAGAATATTATAATTACTAAATGAATTTAATTCATTTTTTATTATTAAATTTGATTGAATATCTGCTTCAGTTAAAGGGGATTGGTCCTCTTTAATAGTAAAACTAGTATCATTATAATATGATAATATTTTATCTCCTGCTTTTATTGCTGTTGAAACAACATTAATTAATAAATTTTTCATATATTTACAATTCCTCTATTGATCATTGTATATTGATATGATCTCCAGATATTAGATATTTGAAAAAAATCATATTTTTTAATCTTAACAATCTTATTATTTTGATAATAAACAAAATATTCATTAAATATATACATAGTTTCATTGATTCGATTTCTATTTTTGATGAAGTTATTAAAATTTTTATCATTTAAAATTATAAGTTTTGAGATATTTAGATTTAACTTTATTTTTTTATTAGAAATAATTTTTTTAGGAAAATAATCATTTAATTTAGTAACATTATTATATAAACTCTTATTATTCTTATAGTTTGAGTTAAGGTTGTCAGTATCTATTGGAGGCCAAAATACTATTTTTTTTATTATTGTTTCAATAAAAATTTTAAAATAAAAGATATTATTACAAAATAAATAATTTTTATAAATAATTAAATCAAAACGCTTAGAGTTTTTTATACAATAAATTATAACTTTATTAGAAAGTCTTTCTAGCTTGATATGTATCTTATTTTTCTTAATTTTTAGATTTTTTTTTGAAATATTAAAAATAACATCAGATTCACTTAAATGTTTAGTAAAATTATATTTTGTTTTATAATTAACTAAGCAATATCTATATAGATCAATATCATCAATAAAAATTTTAAATGACGAAAAAAACTTAATAATAGTATCAAAATTATATTTTTCAAACTTTAAATTTAACTTAGCAAATATATTATTAACTCTTTTAAAGTCATTAAAATTATCAATACTAAAATTGGTGTCAGGAAAAAAATATTTCTTTGCACATAAAGGATATAATATTTTAAAATTATTTTTATTATCCAAACAATAATTTTCAATATGTTCTTTGTATATTTTATTCTTCGCCTTTAAATATATTTCATTTAAAGTTTTGAAATTCATGATAATAGGAGCAATTCCAAATATTATGTTTGATGGTTTTAGTACGCTAATTAAATCAGCATTGTTATCTACTATCAATTTAATATTCTTTTCTATTAATTGTGATGAAGTTAGAGGGTTTTCACAACAATATCTTATAATTATATCAGGTTTTTTATCTAACATCATACAAGATTCATAAAATCTTTTAAGAACGTTGTTTTCAGAACCTCTAAATACTTTTATTTTATTTTTTTTTGCTATTGTTTCAATTTTATCGTCTTCTTTATTCAATGAAGTAGCAATTATTTTTTCATCAACATACTTAATATTTTTTAAAAGTTTAAAATTTATTGAAAGAATATCTGTATCTAATATCTTTTTAAATAGTTTTTTCTTAAGTCTTTTTGAATTAGATCTTGCAAAAAAAACTATTGCCACATATTTTTTTTTATACATTAGAATATTTTATTTATTATTAATTCAAGACTGTTATTTTTAAATAATTTTAGATAATTATTCCTAATTTTTATTCTTTCATCAATTAAACTAATTTTCTTTAAATTTTCTTCAATTAAATTTTCATCGATCATTGAAAAATATCCCAAGTGAAGTGTTTTTGTAATTTTAGAGAATTGTTTAGCTAATAGTAATTGATGCCATTGTACTGATATTACAATGCTAGGTGTGAGCAAATATGCTGCTTCAATTTTAGTATATCCACCTCCAACAATAGCAACATCAGCTTTATAAATATATTTTGATACATCAGATACATTGCTTATAATTTTAGCATTAGGAAGAATTGATTTAATTGTTTTTTTGTTTTTTTTGATTTGAGAAAATCCAATTATAAACAAAATTTTTATATTTTTGTTAAATTTTTTTAGTGCTTGAGCTACCTTCATATAAGCTATTTCGTAATCAGAACCCCCAAGAATAACAACAATAGATTTTATTTTACTTTTTAACTTTTTTTTAATTCTGATTTCATTATATTTTTTATAATTTTTATTGAAAATAAAATAATCATATCCAAGTAAAAATTTTGTATTTTTATCACTAATTTTTGTATTGTTATAGGATGGCCACTCTTGCGCACAAATTACGTAATCTGCTGCATATTTTTGATTTATTAAATCATCAAAAACTATAACTTTTTTGTATAATTTCTTATACATTATTTGTCTTTCATATGATAAATCTAACATTTCACATATTAAATAGTTTTTTTCTTTAATTTTATTTAAAATTATTTTTTCATTGTTAATAGATATTTTATTTTTTAATTTAAGGAATTTAACTTTTTTTCTACTTAAATATTTAAAAATTTCTTCATCACCCTCTATAATAAATAGGTAATTGTAATCTGGTTTAATTTTATAAAGATATAAATATAGATTATATAGCCTTATAAGGTTCCCCCAACCATTTTCACCACCAGCATTAGTCCTAAAAGAAATTTGCATTTTATAAATTATATTTTTTTATAATTTTATTTAGATTTTTAACTATATATAAAAGATTTTTGTGAGTTAGATCAGTATAAATAGGTAAATTTATAGCATTTTTATATAGGTTTTCTGAATTCTTATAATTTTTTTTAAATTTTTTTTTATAATATTTATGCTTATTAATTGGTAGATATTGTACTGCAAATTTTATTTTTCGTTCTAATAAATCATTATATAATTTTACTTTATTTGCATGAGATATTTTATTATTAAAAATTAATGTAAATAGATGATTTGCACTAATACTGTCATCAAGACATTCTTGAAATGAAATATTATTTCCTTTTAAGTTTTTTTTATAAAATTTAACAATTTTTTCTCTTTTTTTTATAAACTTATTGATTCTTTCAAGTTGTGAAATTGCAAGAGATGTTTGTAAATCTGTGATTCTATAATTATATCCAATACTAATCATTTCAGCTGTCCAAGGGGTATCTTTTTTCCTTTTAAGGCCATGAGATCTCATTAACTTCATTTTTTCAAAAAGAGTTTTATTATTTGTTGTAATCAAGCCTCCTTCTCCTGAAGTTATTGTTTTAACTGGATGCATGCTAAAAACTGAAATATCACTATATTTACAAGATCCTACTTTATCTTTTTTATATTCAGCCCCCATAGCCTGAGAAGCATCCTCTATAACATATGCATTATTTTTTTTGGCTATTCTATTAATTTCTTTCATGTCACATGGAAATCCCCCATAGTGAACAGGTATAATTATTTTAGTTAAATTTTGATTTTTTTTATTATCAAAATATTTTATCAATTTTTTTGGACATATATTAAAATTGTTACTATCAATATCAACCAAATCAAAATCAATATTAGAATAAATACAGGCATTGACAGTTGCTACAAATGTCATTGGGGTAGTTACAGCTTTATTTTTTTTATCTAATTTTAAAGATGTTATAGCGAGGTGTAAAGCTGCAGTACCACTAGAAACTGCTAAACAATATTTTGCACTAACATACTTAGCAAATTTTTTTTCTAAAATTGTTAGACTTTTACCTTGGCTTAAATAGCCTTCATTTAAAACTTCATTAATCTTTTGTTTATCTTTTTTATTTAGAGAATTTTTTCCATAATAGAACATATTATTTAATTTTTTCTACTATAATCAATCATTTTTTTGATGCCATTTCTTAAAGACGTTTTTGGTTTCCATTTTACAAATTTCTTTATCTTTGATACATCTGGTACTCTTCTATCAATATCCTCATAACTTTTACCATAATATTCTGAGTCTTTTATTTTAATTATATTAGATTCAGACTCTGAAACTTTTAATACTAATTTAGCTAAATCGTTAATTGATGTCTCTTTTATATTTCCAATATTAAAATCATTGTTTAGACATTTAGAATTTTTAAATAATAAATCAAAAGCATCTATAACATCATCGATATAAGTAAATGCTCGAGTTTGATTGCCTCCATTATTAATATAAATATCTTGATTTGAAATACAATTATTTACATAATTAGACACAACTCTCCCTTTTAATCTAGGGCCATAAACATTGAATAATCTTACTATTATAAAATCAAGTTCTTTTGTATCAGAACAAGCATAAAGATAATGTTCAGCAAGAGCTTTAGAAGAACTATAACACCATCTTTTTGTTGAAGTAGGACCTAAAACTCTATCATCATTTTCATTAAAAGGAAGCTTAGGATTTTTGCCATAAATTTCTGATGTTGACGTAAACATTATTTTTTTTTCAGCCATTCTACAAAAATCAATAATATTTAGTGCTGCTATGCCTGCAACTGAAATAACTTTTCGCGGTGAATCTATATATTGTTTTGGTTCTGCAATGGAAGCAAAATGAAAAACATAATCAGATTTATTGATATATTCCTTCATGACTTTTAAATTAGTAATTGAGTCTTGAATAAATATAAAATTTTTATGTTTGTTTAGTTTAGGATAACTATTATAAATATCTATACCGTAAACTTTGTGACCTTGACTTAATAGATGTTCACACCAATGACTTCCTATGAAGCCCATGGCGCCTGTGACTAAATATTTTTTCATTTAAAACAAATCTATAGAATATATTGTAAAGTAATCAACATCAAAATTTATTAATAGCACTATTAGTCAGATAATCAAATTATATTCAAAAATAATAATGATTTGTCTTAAAAGAAATATTTATTTTAAATTATACTTTTTAAAAATCATTAAAAAAACTATTTTATATAATAAAAAAAATTTTTGGTAATAATTCATAATTTTTTTATACTTTCTATAAAATGCTATCTGGCTACTTATCAATTTTTTAGGATTTTTTGAGACTCTATAGCCTTCATGAAATCTACAAATTTCTTGATTATTTTCAAGTACTTTAAATGATAGATTTGAAAGTAAACAATCTATAGCAAAAGATTTGTCAGCACCAACGGGGATTAATGGATCAAAACCTGATAATTTCATAAAAGATTTTTTATTAACACATAGGTTAGAAATATTTATACCTGGATTTTTTATTAATAAATACTTTAAATCAATTTTATTAGTTGCATTTTTATATTTATAAATTTTATTTTTATATAGTTTGTCAATTCTACTGACATATACTTGATAAGCAGGAGATATTGCATCAGTAATATTTTTTATATAATTTTTTTCCCACAAATCATCATCCTCTAAAAAAGCTATATATTCACCTTTAGCAATACTTGCTCCAAAATTTAGTGCTTGTGAGACTCCTGCATATTCTATTATATTGTATATTTTAATTAAATCACTTTTTGTTTCAATTTCTTCTAAATTAAATTTACCATTATTTACAATTATTATTTCTAGAGGTTTTTTAGTTTGATTAATTACTGAGTTTAAAGTCTCCAATAAAAGATCATACCTATCACAAGTAGGAATTATGCATGAAATTTTAACATTATTCACAATATTTTATCAAAATATTTCTTTTAAATTAAATCCAATTTTCATTTTTTATAGACCAATTCACTACATCTTTAATTCTTTCAAAAATATTCTTTTTAGGCTCCCATCCTAATTTCTTCATTAATGAGCCATCTAATGCATATCTTAAATCATGACCAGGTCTAGCTGAATGAAAATCAACAAACTCATAATTTAATTTTTTATTTTGAGCTTTTGCAATTTCTTGAGCTAATTCATGATTATCTAATTCAATAGGTCCAACTATATTGAATTTAGGACACTTTGCTCCCCCAAAATCAACTTCATTTTTTAAACTTGCATATTCTTGTTTTAATAAAAACAAACAAGCATTAGCAACATCTTCTGCATGAATGTAGTGGCGACTACCAGCTTTAGTTTTTTTTGCGTTAGAATGAATACTAACAAGTTTATTATCTCGTACATTTTTTATGGTCATAGGTATAAATTTTTCTGGGTGTTGCCTTTCTCCAAAAACATTCATGGTATGAGTAACTATAACTGGCATATTATATGTGTTCTGAAAGGCTACAGCTAGCTCTTCTCCTCCAGCTTTAGTGGCACTATAAGGATTTGTTGAATTATATCTATCTCGTTCTTTATAATTTATACTAATTGGAGCTGGACCAAAAACTTCGTCAGTACTAAAGTAAACAAATTTTTCTAATTTCTTAAAATTTCTAGCATAATTCAAAATATTGCAAGTTGCTACTACATTATCTAATACAAAAGACATGGGATCTTCAATAGACCTATCAACATGAGAAGATGCAGCCATATGAATAATGTAATTAAAATCACCTAGATCATTCGCAATATATTCGTTTATTTCGGCTCTTAGATCATGAAAAACAATTTTAAGTCTTTTTTTCGCTTTGTCCCTATTATTACTTTCATCAATGATATTAGTTAATCTATTCAAGTTTCCAGAAAAATCCAACCTATCTAATGATGTAATATGCCAATCTGTACGGGTTAATAAATAATTAATAAAATGATGACCAATAAAACCTGCGCCTCCTGTTACTAGTATTCTTTTCATAGTTTGCAGTAGATATATATCATCTTAATTTATTTTAGCTATATATAATTTGAATTTATAAAACATAACAATCTTTTTATATTTTATAAAATTTTTTATACCAATTTATGAACTGTTTAATTCCAGACTTGTATTCAGTTGTTGGATAATACCCTAAATCCTTTTTTGCAAGATTAATATTGCTATAAGTTTTAAGTGTATCACCTTTTTGCATAGGTAAATATTTTTTAATAGCTTTTTTATTAAGGATTAATTCAATCTGAGAAATAAATTTTTTCAGACTTATGCTCTGTCCTTTGCCTAAATTATATATTCTAAAATTTGTTTTTTTTTGGTTTTTCTTTGTAGCTAGATATATGCCTTTCACAATATCATTAATGTACGTAAAATCTCTAAAATGATTTCCATGATTAAAAATTTCTATAGGCTTATTTTCAATAATATTCTTGGTAAATTTAAATAATGCCATATCTGGTCTTCCAAAAGGACCATATACTGTAAAAAATCTTAATCCGATTGTCTTGATATTAAAAAGATGTGAGTAGCTATAAGCAATTACCTCATTTGATTTTTTAGTAGCTGCATAAAACTGAATTGGTTTATCAGTATTAAGATTTTCTTTAAATTTATCAACATTTTGATGTCCATAAACACTACTAGTACTTGCAAAAATAAATTTATTTGTTTTGAATTTTCTAACCAACTCAATTAAATTAAAAAAACCTACTAAATTAGAATCTAGGTAAGTATTTGGATCAGAAATTGAATTTCTTACACCAGCTTGTGCAGCCAAATGTATCACAACATCAAATTTATTATTTTTAAAGATTCGTAATAATTTATTATTATTTTTTAGATCAATTTTATAAAATGAAAATTTCTTATACTTCTCTAAAATTTTTAGTCTAGCTTGTTTCAACTTTATATCATAATACGAATTTATATTATCAATGCCTATAACTTCATGTTTTCTTTTTAAAAAATATAAAGTTGTATGAAATCCAATAAATCCTGCTGATCCAGTTAATAATATTTTCATAGTATATTTAAAATTTAAGAGCCCCTAAAGAAGTATAAATATTTTTTTGATAAGAACTACCTAATACAGGGAATCTATAAAAAACTCCAGAATTATCAAACTTGTTAAAATTATTTTCAACAAGTAAAATAAATTTAAAATCTTTTGATTTTAAGTATTTAATTTGATCATTTGTATATTTACCATTTGGAAAAGCATATATTTTTGGTTTATCTAAATAATTATTGGAAAAAAATTTTAAAGCTTTTAAAACATCATCTTTAAAATATTCTAAACTTTCTTTTGTCATTGTTGCATGTTCATATGAATGAAGTCCTAGTTCACAAATATCATTTAAACTCTTAATTTGTGATAGGTCCATCATTTTAGTTTTCATAGACTCTTTAAGAAAATTAAACTTATTAGAAAAAATATTTAATAATTCTTTTTGTTTTATAATAGGTAGGTTTTTAATTGAATTAGTAATTCTTGTTAAATCTATTTTTTTTAAACTAAATAAATTCTTAATTTCTTTATAATCTTCATTTGTAAGAATTCCACTGTGATATAGATCTTGAAATTGCACATTGATTGGAGCAGTTTTATTTAGAATGCAGCTTGGTATTATATTTTGATTTACCTTAATATTATTTTTATAGATAATTTCTGAAGCATAGTTGAAAAAATCTTCATATGCATCATCAAATGAAATTATTAATGGAGGTTTGTCATAAAATTTTTTATCATTTATTAAATTTTTAAAACAAATAATATTGAATTTACTTTTTAAAAAAATTATTAATTTATTAAAATCATTAGGCGAAATAGAATTATGAATTTTATTATTAGGATTTATTCTATGAAAATTTAGTATAGTAAGTAAATTATTTTGAGAAATATAATCAATCTTTAATTTAAAAAAGAAATTATTAGATAATAAAAACTGACACAAATCATAAAGATTTTTTTTTATATCTATATGCATTAAACTAAATCACTTTGTATATTTTCTATAAGATAATGAACCTTTTCAGTATTTTTGGTGAATTCTTTGCTTTCTATTGCATTCCAATTATCAATATTTAAATTTTTTTTACCTTTATTAGGCATAATTTGCTTTAGTTCTAAAAATTTGTTTAAACTAAATTGTTTTTCTAAATCAAAATATTTTATATATTTTGCATACCAGTTATAATTTTGATCAATATCTTCAAGTTTGAATATCAATTTTTTATCTTTACTAACTTTTTTAAGAAATAAGTAAATTGATTGATTAGCTTCTGACCAAAACCATGAGCATTTGCCTACGGAAGTAAGATTGTTCCATTCAGTAAAATAATCATTTTTGGGACTGATTCTTGAAAAGTTATGATGAAAATTTTTTAAATTTGGTTGAAGGCCAGTTATCTTATTATTTTCATATTTAAAAATTTTTTCATCATACCACCCCTTTAAAACTAAAGAATTTACAACCATTTTTGGATCTCTAAACATAAATATATATTTATTTGGCTGAAAATTTTTTTCTATCTCATCAAGACCAAAACATACCCAAGGACTTGAAAAAATAATTGAGTCATATTTTTTCCAAAGTTTTATAAATTGATATTTTAAAGTATTAAAGAAGCTTGAATGATCAATATTGAGATTGTTAAATGTCGCATATCTATAAAAAGATTCATGTAAGGGGAAGGGCTCGATAAGCGCTATACAATTTTTATGTGCAGAATGAATTTCACTAATCCAACGTAAACCTGATCTTCCGCAAGCAGTGCCAATTATTAGTTTTTTTTTAGAATTGTTTTTATAATTTTGAAATTCATTTTCATCAAAATCAAAATTAATTTTAAAATTTTGACTTTTAAAAAATAAATTTTTTAAATTTAAATATCTCTTATAATTCATTTTATTTGTAAAAATTGATTATATTTTGAACTCGTTTTAACCAAGTATATTTATTTTCTAAATCATTTTTAGCATTATTGCCTAATTCTTTAGCAAAATTAGAATTTTCTAAAAGTTTTAATATAGATTGATTCCAATCTTCAAGATTTTGCTCATCAGCCAGTAAACAATTATAATTATCTATCAAAATCTCTTTTAGTACCTCTAAATTTGAAGAAATAAATGGGACCCCTGTAGACATATATTCAAACATTTTCATAGGAGACATAAACATAGCTGTGTTAGTGGTTTTTTTTGATAAATATACATTTTTTTCATATGGCATTAACAAAATATCCATATTTTGCATTAGATAGGGAGTTTTACTATTTTCAAAGTAACCCATAATAACTAAATTTTTAGGCAAGTCATTTTTTTTGATTTTTATAATATCACTTTTCATTCCTCCATATATTAAAAAAAGAATATTTTTATTTCTGATAGCTAGTTTATGAATTAATTTTAATCCTCTACCCTCATATAAATGGCCAAAATATCCTATAAAATTTTTGTAGTTGTTGTATCGTTTGCGTAAGAGATTGTCATGTTCTCTCGCGAAATTATAAGCAATTATATCTTTATTAATATCTATTTTATCAGCGCCATCTGAAAAAACATTAATTTTATTTGATAACCCAGATGTAAGTAAAAATTCAGAAACAAAATAAGTTTTTAGAGATTCTGTAATTACAATTTTTTTAATTTTTTTTCTAAGAAATATTTTTTTTTGTAAAAATAATCTTATACCTTTTTCAGGAAAATGAGTTTCATAAATTAAATTATCATAAAATATAGTATAAAAAAAACTAGCTAATAGATTTCTTGAAATAATTAATGCAGGTTTTTCTTTATCAAAAATATAATAAATTAAAAATCTGAAGAAGATAAATAATTCAATCATTCTATTAAAAGGATACCAAATCATCACAAAAGAGGTATGATCTATTTGAGAATTGTAAGAGTCTAATATTTTTCTTTTTTTATTTTTTGATAAAAATTTATTACTACTAGCAAACAAAATATGTTTATTTTTTATAAAACTTGAAAATGCATTAATCATTTTCATAACATGGACAGAGTTAGCTTTTCTTGAAGGAAATTTTGATGAAGTAATATAATATATCTTCATTTTTATAATCTTAAATCAACAATTTTTTTATCTAAAGCATATTTGAGATCATAAATTATAGAATTGTCTTTTGAAATTTCTTTAATTTTAGAGCTTTTTATCTTTTTAAAAATTTTATGATCAACAGCATAAACTATCACGTCATAATAATTTGATTTCAAGTTATTTATAAGTTTTAAATTTTTTAAATTGAGATATTTTATATGAGGATCATAAATATAGATATTGGCATGATATTTTTTAAATAATTTTATGAGATCAAATACTTTTGAATTTCTAGTATCAGAAACATTTTCTTTAAATGTAGCGCCAATTATAAGTAAATTAGATTTATATAAATTTATTTTTTTTATTTTTGAAAGTGCAATAATTTCATTAAAAACCCTTAAAGGCATTTGATCATTTATTTTTCTCCCAGTTAGTAATATTTTTGGTTTATAGCCACTTTGTAAAGATTTATGTGATAAATAATATGGGTCCACCCCAATGCAGTGTCCGCCTACAAAACCAGGTTTAAATTTTAAAAAATTCCATTTGGATTCAGCTGCTTTTAATACTTCTTCAGTATCTATTTTTAATTGCTTAAAAATTTGTGAGAATTCATTAATTAAAGCAATATTAATATCTCTTTGTGTATTTTCAATGACTTTTGCGGCTTCAGCAACTTTTATGGAAGAAACCTCAATAAGTTGTGCATTTATAATTTTAGAATAAATTTTTTTCATCAAACTAAGTGCATATTTATTATTAGAAGAAATTATTTTATTTATATTTTCAATATTGTGTTTTTTGTCACCTGGATTTATTCGCTCAGGAGAATAACCTATATAAAAATGTTTATTTGGTTTATTTTTTTCTTTGGCATTATTAATTTGAGAATTCTTTTCAATAAAAGGAATTAAAACTTCTTCGGTTAATCCAGGATAAAAGGTTGACTCAAATATAATTAGATCCTTTGGCTTTAAAACTTTACAAATTATCTTACAAGAAGAATAAATTAAATCCAAATCAGGTTCTTTCTTTTTGTTTATAGGCGTAGGTATACATACTATAAAAACATTTCTATCCTTTAAATCTTGCAATTTATCACTAAACAATAGTTTTTTTGATTTAATGAATTCTTTTTTTGTAAATTCTTTATTTATGTCTTGTTTATTTTTTAAATTTTTTATTTTAAACTTGTCTATATCAAAACCTAATGTGTCAAAAACCTGACCAAATTTTAGTGCTATTGGAAGCCCCACATATCCAACTCCAATTATTGCTAACTTTATTTGATTAATTCTCACAATAAATAATTAGTTAGTTGGCAAAACAAATTCAGGACCAGACTGAATACTTTTGGGCCATCTACTAGTAACAGTTTTCAATTTTGAATAAAAATGAATTCCTTCCATGCCATGAACTGAATGATCTCCAAACAAAGATTGTTTCCAGCCACCAAAACTATGAAAAGCCATAGGCACTGGTATAGGCACATTTACACCTACCATCCCAATTTTTGCATTTGTAGTAAAATGCCTGGATATTTCTCCATCAGAAGTATAGATGCTTGTTCCATTGCCGTACTGATGGTCGTTAACTAAATTTAGAGCCTCATCATAATCTTTAGCTCTAACAACGCTAACTACGGGGCCAAAAATTTCTTCTTTATATATTTGCATATCTTTAGTGACATTATCAAATAGTGTTGGTCCAATAAAATAACCATTTTCATATCCTTGAATTTTATAGTTTCGCCCATCCTCTATTAATTTAGCTCCTTCTTTTACCCCAGTTGATATATAATTTTCTATCTTATCTTTATGTTCTTTAGTTATTACTGGGCCCATGTCAGATTCCATATTTGTCCAAGGTGCAACTTTTAACTTTTGCGCTTCCGACTGAACTTTTTGAACTAACTCATCCCCAATATCTCCAACAGCAACGGCAACTGATATAGCCATACATCTTTCTCCAGCAGAACCATAACCTGCACCAATTATACCATCAACTGCTTGATCTAAATTAGCATCAGGCATAATAACTAGATGATTTTTTGCACCTCCTAAGGCCTGAACTCTTTTCCCAAATTTAGCTGATTGTTCATAAATATATTTTGCGACAGGCGTAGAACCAACAAAGCTAACAGAAGATATTTTTTCATTTTCTAAAATTAAATCAACCACTTCTTTATCACCTTGGATAACATTAAATACCCCATTAGGAAGTCCGGCTTCAGTAAATAATTCAGCCAAACGAATTGAGCAAGATGGATCTTTTTCTGAAGGCTTTAATATAAAAGAATTACCACAGGCAATAGAAATTGGATACATCCACATTGGAACCATTGCAGGAAAATTAAAAGGAGTTATTCCTGCACAAACACCTAAAGGCTGTCTAATTGACCAAGAGTCAATGTTTGTACCAACATTTTGAGAGAACTCACCTTTTAACAAATGTGGTATCCCACAAGCAAACTCAACGACTTCAAGCCCTCTAGTTACAGATCCTTTCGCATCTGCTAACGTTTTTCCATGCTCTCTTGAAACAATTTCAGCAAGTTCATCAATATTCTTTTCTATTAATGT
>CACJSL010000008.1 GCA_902596065.1 uncultured Alphaproteobacteria bacterium
TCAAAAAGGTGTTTAGAAAAACTATCAGGTGGAGAAAAGTTTGCATTATTGAGTTTTTCATAGCTAGATGAGCAAGAATATAGAAAAAAAAATGTAAAAATTAATAAAAGTTTATTGTAAATTGCCATAAATTTACATATCTAAGTTTTTAATGGCAAAATAAAGGCTTAAGAAAGACCAAATAATGATTTTTAAGTCCCCAAATTATTTCACAAAAATCAAATTTATCATTGCGTTCAAAAAGAAGTTTAGATACCGCACACAGATATAATTATTTAGAAGGAGTTAAGCATGACTAAGCATGTTACAACAGTTGACCAGTCTGACAGAAAAGTTCCGTATAATCTTCGTCAAAGTGGACCAACTCCTGTGCAAATGTTGATTTCTACAAGAGTAAGAAAATCTCCATATTGGCACTTATCTATGGAAGCAGGTTGCTGGAGAGCAACTGTTTATAATCGTGTCTATCATCCTAGAGGGTATGTTAAGCCTGAAAATGGTGGTGCAATGGTTGAATATGAAGCTATAAAAAATCACGTTACTATGTGGAATGTAGCCGTTGAAAGACAAATTCAGGTTAAGGGCCCTGATGCTGAAGCATTTACGGATTACGTTATTACTCGTGATGCAACAAGAATACCAGTTATGAAAGCTGATGGATCTGTTAGGGCGGCTAGATACGTTATTCTTTGCAATCATATGGGTGGTGTTTTAAATGATCCTATTCTGTTAAGAGTAGCAAAAGACGAATTTTGGTTTTCATTATCTGACTCTGATATTGGATTATACTTACAAGGAGTTAATCACGACAAAAAATTTGATGTTGAAATTGATGAAATTGATGTTTGTCCAGTTCAAATTCAAGGCCCTAAAGCTCATGCATTAATGAAAGACTTAATTGGTGATCAAGTGGACATAGATGGTATGCCTTTTTATGGTTTAGCTGAAGCAAATGTTGGAGGAAGAAAATGTGTAATTTCTCAAACAGGTTTCTCTGGGGCGGCAGGTTTTGAAATATATCTTTATGATGCAACTCTATATGCAGATGATATGTGGAATGCTGTTTTAGAAGCAGGTAAAAAACATAATTTAATGGTAATTGCTCCTGCTCACCATAGAAGAATTCAAGCTGGAATTTTATCTTGGGGTCAGGATATGGATAACCAACATAATCCTTTTCAATGTAACTTAGGATATCAAGTATCTCTGTCTGGTGTAGGAGAATGGAATAAATCTAGTGATTACATTGGTAAAGAAGCTTTAGAAAAAATGAAAAAAGAAATTACTGCAGGAAACAAACCTTACAAATTGCAATTAGTAGGAATGGTATTAGGAGGAAAGCCAATAGAGGAATATGCTCCTGATTTTTGGTTAATTTCTCCTGCTGAAGGAGGAGATCCTTGTGGTTATGTTACTTCACCGTGGTACCATCCAGAACAAAAAAGAAATATTGCTATGGGCTATGTTCCTTTTGATGGAACTCTTAGTAATAATGGTTTTCCAATTGGTAAAGTTGGGCAAAAATTTAAAGTTCATCTTCCAGATGAATATGCTGACTCACCAGGTGTACCAGTAGATGCTGAAGTTGTTTCCATACCATTTACTGAGTCTTATAATGCTAACACCAGAGAAGTTTCAAAAGCTTAAGATTTAAAATTAATTTTTTTTAAGCTCCTAATAATTTTATTAGGGGCTTATTGATTTAAAAGACCTTCAATTCTGTCCTTTGATAGATATCCAGGATAAAAAAATTCATTTACAAACATAGAAGGTGTTCCTCTTGCTCCTGATCCTCCAGCTATAAAAGAAGATAGGGCAATTAATTTATCAACCTCATCTTTTTCTAAGTCTATTTGAAATTTTATCTGGTTTACACCAGATTTAATAACCGCTTCTTTTAATTTTTCCTGAGTGATTGAACCTTCTATTGAAAAAATTTCATTATGAAATTCAATACCTTTTCCTTGCATATTTGCTGCAATAGCAAATCTGGCAATTACATTAGAACTTTCATTGAGAATAGGATGCTGTAAAAAAACTACTCTAACATCATCTCTAGAATTAGCTAAGTTAATTAATTCAGGATGAATTTTTTTACAGTATCCGCAAAAGTAATCAAAAAATTCTATAACAGTATGTTTGGCATTATCTGGTCCCACTTGAATAATAGCATTCTTTGGAAGTGTTGCTAATATCTTTATGTGATAAGGCTTGCTATCATCAAAAATTAGATCTTTGAGGGTAATCTCAGCTTTGGTGGCAAACGATATTACAGAAAAAAAGAATACTATAAAAAATACCCTAAGTGACAATCTCATGATTGACCCACATTAGTTAATGTGATTAGAGAAGTACAGAATTTTTTTTATCAATTATGAAAAGTAAAACTAAAGTTGTAGTTATTGGAGGTGGGGTAGTAGGAGTTAGTACTCTTTACCATCTGGCTAAAAAAGGATGGTCCGATGTTGCCCTTGTTGAAAGAAAAGAATTAACATCTGGATCAACATGGCATGCAGCAGGATTACTTCCTTTATTTAATATGAGCTATTCTGTTGGTCAGTTGCATAAATATGCAGTCAATTTTTATAAAACTTTAGAAGAAGAGACAGGACAAAACGTTGGGTTTAGTGTTGTATCTAATATTAGGTTAGCAAGCAATAAAGATAGAATGGATGAATACCATCAGTATGCAGGTGTGGCACAAACTATTGGTGTTGAAGTGAAGTTTCTTTCACCTGAACAAGTAAAAGAAATTTGGCCATTATGTAATACTGAAGGGTTAATTGGAGCTATTCAACATCCTGAAGATGGTTATATTCAGCCAGCTGATCTAACTCAAGCTCTTGCCACAGGCGCCAGAAATAGAGGAGCTGAGATTTATAGAAATACTAGTGTTATTGGAATTAAACAATCATCAAATGGTTGGGTTGTAGAGACAGATAAAGGTACAAAAGAGTATAATTACAAGCTTTCAATAGAAAGGGCTAATGTAGTTAAAAATTTGTTAATAGATTTAGGTATAAAAGAAGATAATATTAAAATTTTGGGTAAAGGTGAAATTGACTTAAATATCAAAACTAATGATGAAGTTCCTCATCCAGCAAATAGAAGGGCAGAAATCAGCCCTATAAATTAGCTTCTATAAGACTTTAACTTGGTGTAATAGGAAGCTGAATTTTCAATGTATACTAAAACAACAAAAAAAATTTCTATCACGGTTAATCCATATTATTTAGAAGATCAATCAGAACCAGATGACCAACATTATGTATGGGCTTATCAAGTAACTATAAATAATCAAGGAGAAGAGCGCGTACAATTAAAAAATCGATATTGGAAAATTATTGATAGTAACGGAGAAAAACAAGAGGTAAGAGGTGAGGGAGTGGTTGGGGAACAGCCTATTCTTAATCCAGGTGAAAAATATGAATATACAAGTGGAACTCCTTTAGCTACTCCCTCAGGTTTTATGGAAGGTCACTATGAAATGGAAACAAAAAATGGTTTTATATTTGAAGCTTCGATACCTTTATTTTCTCTAGATAGTCCTTTTACTTCTTCAAAATTAAATTAAAAACTTAAATGAGAGATTTTCGCTCAGTAATTCATATCATAGGCTTGTTACTTTGCATAGAAGCAATAGCAATGACAATACCGATGATAACAGACTTGATTTATAAAAATGAAGATTGGGATGAGTTTTTATTATCTTCATTAATTACTTTTTTTATTGGTTTAGTACTATATTTCTCATTTAGAAAAGAAAAAATAGTTATCAAGGTAAGGCAAGCTTTTGTTCTAACTTTTTTATCATGGATAGTTATAGCAATATTTGCTTCAATACCTTTTGTTTTTACCTCAGCTAATCTAAATTATTCAGATTCTTTTTTTGAGTCAATAAGTGGAATAACCACTACTGGAGCAACAGTTATAAGCAATTTAGATGATCTTCACCATGGGATTTTAATATGGAGAGCTTTATTACAATGGTTTGGTGGAATTGGAATAATTGTTTTAGCAATGGCAATTTTACCAACACTTCAAATTGGTGGTATGCAGTTACTTCATATGGAGCATGATGATCCGTATGAGAAGACTCTACCTAAAATAAATCAGTTTGTAGTAGAAATTTTTTTGCTTTATTCTTTTTTAACTCTACTTTGTGCAATCTTATATTATTTATTGGGAATGAGTGGTTTTGATGCAATTACTCATTCTATGACCACAATTTCTACTGGAGGTTTCTCTAATCACAATTCTTCTTTTAGTTTTTTTAACTCCCAGAATATTGAAATTATAAGTATAGTTTTCATGATTATTGGAAGTTTGCCGTTTGTAATTTTCTTACAATTTATTCATGGAGACAAAAAATCTATATTTAATGATGATCAAATTAAATTATTTTTTTCTATATTATTTGTTTTAGTAATCATAACTGGATTTTGGCTATATTATAATTACTATTCTAATTATACCCTTTCATTTAGGCTGGCTATATTTAACATTACATCAATATTAACTGGAACTGGTTATGTAACTACAAATTATAATCTATGGGGGGGTTTTGGTTTTGTAATAATGATAATAATAATGTTTATTGGTGGATGTGCTGGCTCTACTACTGGAGGTATCAAAATTTTTCGTCTTCTACTTTTGTTCAGAGGAGCAAAAATTCAAATTAAAAAATTAACTCAACCTCATGGAGTATTTATTACTTCTTTTAATGGACGGTCAGTAAATGATGACACTTATAATTCTATTATGGGATTCTTTTTTATTTATATATTGATTTTTATATTGGCATCTATATCTCTAAGTTTTTTTAATTTAGACTTTTTAACTGCATTTTCTGCATCAGCTTCAGCTATTTCTAATGTTGGGCCTGGCCTTGGAGATGTTATTGGCCCTCAAGGAAATTATAGCTCCTTACCAATAGGCGCAAAATGGATTTTATCTTTTACAATGCTTATTGGTAGATTAGAATTATTCACTTTTTTAGTAATATTATCTGTCACTTTTTGGAAAAAATAAATACTATAAAATATATTGATTCATATGATCTTTAATAAGATCTTTTGATTTATTTGAGAAATCTTTTAAGCACTTATAAATCATATCATCAATTATTCTTTCTACTTCTATTAAAGAAATATATTTCCCTGAAGTTGTAGTTCGATTTGCCTCAACAATAGCACTTGCTAACTTAAAATTAGAATCATCATAAATTACAAACTCCACTAAATAATTGACTTCATATAAAAAAATTGTTTTTTCTTCATATTTTTTTGAATCTATATTTGGTATTTCAGTTTTCTTTACTGAAGCATCTATAACATTTATTTCAAAATAATTTTTCGTACCAAAAGTTTGTATATTATTTTTAGTCCAGCTGTTTAAATATAATATTGGTGAGTTTTCTAATGAATGATCTACAAACGGTTCTGAAAATTTAGGTTCATATAAAATTATAGTATTCTTTTTTTCTGCATTAATAGATATCTTAGTAAACTGATTATAATCAAAAACTATAGGATCTAAAATCTCTACTTTTTGACATGATGAAATAAATACTAAAATTATAAATATAAATATTTTATTTCTATTTTTTAACATTTTTTAATAAATAATATAAAATACTTTGCTGAACATACATTCTATTTTTGGCCTGCTCCCATACTAAAGATTTATTACTATCTATAACAGAATCAGTAACTTCTTCATTTCTATGAGCAGGTAGACAATGCATAAATATAGCTTGTTTTTTTGCTTTTTTCATAATCATATCATTAACTTGAAATTTTTGAAGAGATTTTATTTTACTTTGAGATTTTTTTTCACCCATAGAAATCCAAGTATCAGTCATAACACAATCAGAATTTTTTAATGCTTGATCAAAATCAAAGCAAAAATTAGAGTTTGCTAATTTTTTATTGTATAATTTTTTCTTAGCCATTTCCATAATTTTTTTAGGTATCAAAATATTTAATTTAAAATTAAATATTTCGGCAGCTTGTATTAACGAAGTTAGAACATTATTATAATCACCTAACCAAGTTACTTGCTTATTTTCAATCATTCCTAATTTTTCAGTAATTGTAAAAATATCTGCTAAAACTTGGCAAGGATGACTGTAATTAGACAAACCATTTATAATACTAATTTTATTATAATTAGCACATTGAACTAATTCTTCATGAGAGTTATTTCTTATCATTAATACATCTATATATTGAGAAAGAACTTGTAATACATCTGAAATAGACTCCCGCTTACCAAATCCAATTTTTTTACTATCCAATTCTATAACATTTCCTCCAAGTTGCTGCATGCCTATATTAAATGAAACCCTTGTTCTTGTAGACTCTTTTTCAAACAATAAACCTAAAGATTTATTATTTAAAATATTTGAATATTTTTTTTGATTTTTTTTTATTTTAGTAGCAAAATTTAAAATATTTCTTAATTCAATTTTGCTAAAATCATCTAGATCTATAAAATGTTTAATCATAAATTCTCTTTAAAGGTTAAATCTATAATTTGTAATGCTTTATCTATTTCTTTTTTGGTAACAATTAGTGGAGGTGCAAATCTTATAATATTATCTGCCGCCGGCACACATAATAACTTTTTTTGAATAAGCTTATTACTCATTTTTTCATTGTTCATTTTTGTTTGTATTCCTAATAATAATCCAGCACCTCTAATTTCAGTTACTCCTTCATACTTAGCTTCAATATTTTTTAAACCATTCCATAAATAATTAGATTGCTTAATTACATTTTCTAAAAAACCTTCTTCAAGAATAATTTTGATAACTTCGATCCCCACTGACATTGCCAAAGGATTTCCAGCATACGTAGAGCCATGTACACCTTTAGTCATGCCTATAGATGCTTTATTTGTAGATAAACAAGCACCCATAGGAAATCCTGAGCCTATACCTTTTGCTGTAGCCACTATATCAGGCTCAAAATTTGCCCACTCATGAGCAAATAATTTTCCTGATCTTCCAAAGCCACTTTGAACCTCATCTAAAAATAATAATAAATTATTTTTTTCACATATTTTTTTTATATCTTGTAAAAATTTTAAATTAGCAGGCCTAATACCACCTTCACCCTGAATAGGTTCTATCATTATAGCTGCAGTATTTTTGTTAACATTTTTTTTAACAGCCTCAATATCATTGAAAGGAATTTTAACAAATCCAGATAATAATGGCCCAAATCCTTTAGAATACTTTTCATTTTGTTGTGCTGATAAAGCGGCAAAAGTTCTGCCGTGAAATGCTCCTTCAAAAGTAATTATATTCTTTTGATCTAGATTGTTATGATAATGATGATAACTTTTTATAACTTTTATCCCTGCTTCAATTGACTCAACACCAGAATTAGTGAAAAATATTTTTTCAGCAAAACTATTTAAACATAAAAGTTTAGCATATTCTTCCTGTGTAGAGTTATAGTAAAGATTAGATATATGCCACAACTTAGAAACTTGTAGCTGCAAAGCTTTCACTAATCTAGGATGGCAATGGCCTAAAGAAGTAACAGCAATACCACTACCAAAATCTAAGTATTTATTATCATCTAAAGAAGTTAAGTAACATCCTTTACCTTCCTTAAATTCTAGATTTCTATCACCATATGTTGGCATTATATATGTTAAGTTTTTAGACATATTTCTACTTTTAATATTTTAATTTGTATCCAGTTTTAAACATTAAATAACAAAAAAATAACAAAATGGTATTTAGAAAAATCAAAGTTAAACTACCTATAATCAATGAACTATCTGATTGTCCAATAAATGCGAATCTGAAACCGTCAATATTATAAAAAAATGGATTAAAATATGCAAATTTTTGCCAAAATTCAGGTAATCTTGCTATAGAATAAAAAGTCCCAGATAAAAAAGTAAGAGGCAATACTATAAAGTTAGTTATGCCTTGTTGCTGATCCCACTTATCTGCCCATATTCCTACCATTGTTCCTAGTGTGCCCATCATTAAACAGCCCATAAAAGAATAAAATAGTAGTGCCGAAATTGAATAAATTGAGATAGGTATAAAAATATAAATACTTATTCCAGTAACAATTCCACAGATTAATCCTCTTGCTATAGAGCCTCCAACATAACCAAATGTCAGGTCCACACTATCTAAAGGTGCCATTAAAATATCTACTATATTGCCTTGAGATTTGGCTTGCCCTATGCTCGAAGCAGAATTAGCAAATGAATTTTGAAGCATTGTCATCATTATTAATCCTGGAGCAATAAAATTAGCGAAATTTACACCATTGATAGTCTGAACAGATCTACTTAAAGCTAAGTTAAAAACAGCTAAAAATAGTAATGAACTAATAGCTGGGCCAACTATAGTTTGAATGCCCACCTTTAGAAATCTTAATACCTCTTTTTTAAATAATGACCAAAAAGATAGATAATTTGAAGAAATCATAAAATTGTTTATCCTAATCACATAATATATCATTTAATAAGAATAAACAAATTTTTAGAATGCCTGAAATTTCTGATTTAGTAAAATACGCTATAAATTACTTAAGTAAATATAGCTCAAGTAAAACAAATTTAGAGAGAATATTAAGAAATAAAATTAGGAAAACAAATATTGAGAAAAAAGAAAAATTTATTTTATATAACTCAATACCTGATATTATAAAAAAATTAGAAAAAAATAATTTTATAAATGATTATAACTATGCAAGTTCAAAAATTAATATATTTATTTCAAATGGTAAATCAAAAATATTTATAAAAAATTATTTGTTTAAAAAAGGAATAGATGAAAAATTATCTTCAGAAATATTTGCACAATTAAATGAAGAAGATTCTAATTGGGAAATTAAATCTGCAAGAACATTTGCAAGAAAAAAAAATTTTCAAAAAAATAATAATAATGAAAAAAACTTATCTAAAATGGCTAGAGCTGGATTTAGCTATGAAATAGCAAAAAAAATTTTAGAGGAAAATTAATTATTTTTTAAGTGAATTTTACCTTCTAGAAAAAGTGATATAGGTTTAGTAGTTTCAAATTTTTCAAAAGAAATCTTAATAATAGCAGTTAAAGGGGCTGCAAGTAAGACACCAATAATACCCCAAATCATGCCCCAGAAGATCAAAGATAAAATAACAGTTATTGGATGCAGACCAAATGTTTCACCAAAAATTTTAGGTTCTATTATATTGCCAATAATAATATGAACTATTGCCGGTAATAATATGATTAAAGCAAAAAAGGTAGGATCTTGAAATTGAAGAAAGGCAACAGGTATGGGTATTAGAACTGCTATAACAGATCCAAAGACTGGAATAAAATTTAATATAAAGGTTAAAGTTCCAAAAATAAATGCTAGTTCAATACCCAAAAACCAGTAAATTAAACCTGCTAAAACACCAGTTGCAGAAGAAGTTATAAACTTGGTAAAAATATATTTTTTTACATTAAAAATTATTTCATTCCATTCGTTTGAGGTATTAACATTTTTTTTACCTAACAATAAAAATAATGTCATAATTACAACAAGTACAAACTTTGAAATAAAATTGGCGCTATTGCTTAATATTGTTGAAGCCCAATCTAAAAAAGGAAGTGTTGTAAGAGTATTACGAATAACTTCTCTATCAATTTCTATATCATATACAGAAAGTTGATTAATTATATAGTCAATCAATACTAATACTTTTGCATTATAATCATCAGCTGACTCAAGAAAAGTTCCCACAGAACCAAATATGAAAGGAACAATAATTATAAATAAAATTACTATTAAAATTAAACTAACGAATACAGCTATAATTCTATGAACTCTAAGATTTGTGGTTTGAAAATCAATTATTGGATCTATAAGAATTCTAATTAATAGAGCCATTACAAAAGGAATCATTATAGGCTTAGTAAAATTCAGAGTGAAGGCTACTGCAACTAAAGCCAGAATCAACAATGAAGCTGTAATAAATTTATTGTTTTCTAAATTACTTTGATTCATTAAGTTTTATTTTTTGGATTAAATATTTCAGGTACCTCTTCAGGAAAAGATTCTAAATAAACAGACTGACTTGGAAAAGCAAAACCAGCTTTATTTTTTTCAACTATTTCAATAATATTTACTGCTAAAGACTCTTTAATTTTCAAAAATTCTCCCCAATCATTTGTTTCAGTAAAGGCCTGAACAAGCATATCTATTGAGCTATCAGAAAAACTGTCAATTCTTACAAAAAAATTTGTATTTTCATTTTTTGCATATTTTGAGTCATCTTGAATTAAAGCACTTATCTGATCTCTAATACTTTTAAGTTGTTGTGTAGTTGTTCGATATTCCAAACCGATAAGCCATCTAATTCTTCTATGATGTCGACGAGTATGATTTATTACAGATTGTTCAGCAAATTTATAATTTGGTATCATTACTGGGGTAGTATCAAATCTCCTTATTAAAGTAGATCTAAAACCTATTTGTTCCACAACACCTTCCACTTCACCTGAAACTAAAATTACATCTCCTATAGTAAAACGTTTTTCCATTAAGATCATAATACCAGAAATTAAATTTTTAAATAAATCTTGGGCGCCTAAAGCAACAGCTACACCAAATAAGCCTAAACCAGCAATAACTGGACCAACTTTTATACCCCATAACTCTAAAATTGCTACTATACCTAAAACAAATATTAGAATTTTTAAACCTCTCAGTGTCCAGTCAACTAATGGTTTAGAAATTTTATCTTCAAATTTTTTTATTAAAAAAGAAAAAGGTACAACCAATTGATGTAACAACCAAAAAATAAAAATTGTAATAAGACTTCGATTAATCAAATCAATAAAATTTTGAACATTTTCAGAAAAATCAATGTAAGCAGAAGCTATAAAAAATCCAATTACTACAGGTAAAAACTTTAAAGGACCTTCAATTACATCTATGATAGCATCATCAATTTGATTTTTTGATCTTAAGACAAGCTTACTTAATCTTCTTATTATGAAACGAGCAAATAATCTTCTTAAAACATAAAAAAATAAAAAGATAATTAGTCCTATTATAATTTCTGATACATTTATTCCAAAAATACCTTGAAACCATACTTCTTGAAAAAGATTGAAAAATTGATTGAAAGCTTCCATTTATAAACTATGTAAATTAATATTAAAAAATGTCATATCATGAAAAAGATAAAATTATTCCTAATATTACTTATTTTTTTACTAACCAGCAATAAACTTATGGCTGAAAGTAAGTCAATTTATGATTTCAATTTTTTAGATATTGATGGAAATAAGGTAGAATTGTCTACTTTTAAAGGAAAGCCATTACTAATAGTTAATACAGCTTCGAGATGTGGTTTTACACCTCAGTATGAAGGGCTTCAAAATCTTTTTACAAAATACAGAAAAACAGATCTTACAATAATAGCTACTACTTCGAACTCGTTTAATCAAGAATTTGAAAATCCAGATGATATTAAAAGAATTTGTTTAGTAAATTATAATGTCGGTTTTATTACTTCTAGCCCAATAGAAGTTAAAGGCATGAATGTTCATCCAATATATAAATGGATTAAAAAAGATTATAATCAATCACCCAAGTGGAATTTTTATAAATACTTATTTAATCGTTCTGGGAAGCTTGAAGATTCTTGGAGTTCAATTATTAAACCTGATAGTAAAAAAATAATCAAAAAAATTGATAATTTAATATAAAAAAAAGAGCCACTTTAAAGTGGCTCTTTTCAAGTATTACAATTTAATTGATAAATTACATCATGCCGCCCATGCCGCCCATGCCGCCCATGCCGCCCATGCCGCCCATATCTGGCATTGCTGGCGCTGGTGCTTTATCTTCTGGAGCATCAGCAACCATAGCTTCAGTAGTAATTAATAATCCCGCTACAGAAGAGGCGTCCTGAAGAGCTGTTCTTACAACTTTTGTTGGATCAATAATGCCAGCTGATACTAAATTGGTATATTTGTCTGCCTGAGCATCATAACCCCAATTTGAATCTTTGCTTTCTCTTATTTTTCCAGCAACAACTGCACCATCAACTCCAGCATTTTCAGCTATTTGTCTTAAAGGATGAAATAGAGCTCTACGAACTATATCAATTCCTATTTTTTGATCATGATTATTAGATTTAACTGAGTCAAGAGATTTAGTTGCATTTGCAAGAGCAACTCCACCGCCAGGAACTATTCCTTCTTCTACTGCAGCTCTAGTAGCATGCATAGCATCTTCAACACGATCTTTTTTTTCTTTAACTTCAACTTCTGTCGCTCCACCAACTCTAATAACAGCAACTCCGCCAGCTAATTTAGCTAATCTTTCTTGAAGTTTTTCTCTGTCATAGTCAGATGTAGTTTCCTCAATTTGAGCTCTAATTTGATTGCAGCGACCTTCAATATCTTTCTTTTTTCCAGCACCTTGAACTATAGTTGTGTTTTCTTTATCAACTACTATTCTCTTAGCTGTACCAAGCATATCTACAGTAACAGATTCAAGTTTAATCCCTAAATCTTCACTAATTACTTGTCCTCCAGTTAAGATAGCTATGTCTTCTAACATAGCTTTTCTTCTATCTCCAAAACCAGGGGCTTTCACTGCAGCAATTTTTAAGCCACCTCTAAGTTTGTTTACTACTAAAGTTGCAAGGGCTTCTCCTTCAATATCTTCAGCAATTATCAAAAGAGGCTTTGTTGATTGAACAATAGACTCTAGTAATGGAAGCATAGGCTGTAAACTTGACAATTTCTTTTCATGTAAAAGAACATAGCAATCACCTAATTCCGTAATCATTTTTTCAGAATTTGTAACAAAATATGGAGACAGATATCCTCTATCAAACATCATACCTTCAACAACATCAAGTTCAGTTTCTAAACTTTTTGCTTCTTCTACTGTAATGACGCCTTCTTTACCAACTTTTTGCATAGCGTGAGAAATCATTTTTCCAACTTCATTATCTCCATTTGATGCAATTGTCCCAACCTGAGCTACTTCTTTATCAGTTTTAATTGCTTTTGATCTTTTTTGAAGCTCATTTACAACAGCTTCAGTTGCTAGATCTACGCCTCTTTTTAAATCCATTGGATTCATACCAGCAGCAACAGATTTCATACCTTCTGTAGCTATGGCTTGAGTTAATACAGTAGCAGTAGTTGTTCCATCTCCAGCAAGATCATTTGTTTTACTTGCAACATCACGTACCATTTGTGCGCCCATGTTTTCAAATTTATCTTTTAGTTCAATTTCTTTTGCAACACTTACTCCATCTTTAGTAATCCTAGGAGCTCCAAAAGATTTATCCATAACAACGTTACGACCTTTAGGTCCAAGTGTAACTTTTACGGCATCCGCTAATTTATTGACTCCAGACAACATTTTTGCCCTTGCATCAGTTCCAAAAAATATATTTTTTGCAGACATTTTATTATTCCTCTCTTAATTATTATTTATTTCTTTTTTTTGCTTGATGTAATGATACCCATAATGTCAGATTCTTTCATTATAAGGTACTCTTCTCCATTCATCTTTACTTCTGTTCCAGACCATTTGCCAAACAAAATTTTATCTCCTTTTTTAACATCTAACGGTTCGAGTTTTCCGTTTTCATTTCTAGAACCAGAACCAACTTCAAGAACCTCTCCTTCCATTGGTTTTTCCTGAGCTGTATCAGGTATTATTATACCACCAGCTGTTTTTTCATCAGAGGCCACTCTCTTAACAAGCACTCTGTCATGTAATGGTTTAAAATTCATATTTTACCTCAATTTAAGTTATTGATAATTAGTAATTATTTATTAGCACTCTTTATAATAGAGTGCTAGTCATGTAATCATTCTTATAAAGTATTCAAGAGAAATTTAAAAAATATTTATAATTTATTGATAAACAGATAAATAAGTAGCTATGAATCATTTTTTTCAGGTATTTTCAAAAACATTAGGTTTTTTGCTAGCTATACTGTTTCTAATAGTTTTGATAAGCTTTTTTTTATTCTTTTTTGGTGAAAATAAACAAAAATATTTTACTTATTTAGATGGAAGTAAAGATTCTTCTGAAATTATTGCAATTTTAAATTTGAATGGACCCATAATTTCGGAACCTCCTAATTTTAATAATTACAATATATTTCAAAATTTAGAAGTAATATATCCATCACTAATAAGAGAATACTTAAAAGAATTAGAACAAAAAAAAGCAAAAGGCTTAATAATATCAATAAACTCTCCAGGAGGGGGTGTTTCTGCTACACAAAAAATATATAAATTAATAAAAGATTTCAAAGAAAAAAATAATATTCCAATTTTTTTTCATACTAAAGATATGCTTGCTTCAGGTAGTTATTGGGTTGCCTTGTCTGGAGATAAAATTTTTGCTGATTATGGAAGTATTATAGGAAGTATTGGGGTAAGAGGTCCAAATTGGCTATATTATAATTCCCCAACTTTATTATCTGAAGGTCTGTTTGGTAAATCTGTAGAGTCACAAAATGGAATAAAATTATTTTCAAATACTGCAGGTATGCACAAAGATATTTTTAATCCTTTTAGAAAACCAACAAAAGAAGAATTAAATAAACTGCAAATCATGGTTGATGATATTTATAATCATTTTGTTAATTTAGTTTCTATAAATAGAAAAATAGAAAAAAATATTATTACTAATGAGATAGGCGCCATGGTATTTAACTCAAAAAGAGCAAAGCTTAATTATTTAATTGATGATGAAAAGAATATTGATGAAATAATTGAATTGATTTCAAAAAAATTAAAATTAGAAAATAAAAAAATTCTTATAAACAACTATGGAGATAAGTATAATTTATTTAATTTAAATTTTATTAATTTTTTTGATAATAAAATTAACAATAAAGATTTAAAAATAATAATTAATAAAAAGCTTTGTAATAACTATTATAATGAATTCAGCAGTATATCACTAAATTATATATCTATTAATTGTTAAAGTTTAATATATTTTTTAATTTTTGAACCTTAACTATTAAATCTTTAAAGTAGTTGCTTTCATTATAAATTTGAGGAATAATTGTTCTCCGAGATTTAGAATTATCAACATTTATTGAATCAGCTTCTAGACTAAAATAATCAAGACCTAAAATTTTTGCAATTGAGCTATATCGGTTTTTAAAAATATCTTCATATTTGTGATTGTATTTTGGGGTAATCTCAATAATTTTAGTTCCTTTTTGACAAAACACCGTATTAACTAAACCTGAGCCAGTAGATGATATAATTGTTTCAGCGCTTGAAAATAAATCTATCTGATCTGGTATACTAAAATTGTTTAAATCAACAATTTGAAAATTTAATTTAGATAAAAAAGATAATATATCATTTTCATTTATTAAATTTCTATAGTTGCAGTTTTGCCTACTTATATATACTTTTTTCTTATTGTCATTCTTATTAGAAGCTAAATTATTTAATATCTTAATAGAATTATTTTGATTCAAAAATTGAGGTATTTGTGAATTTTTAAATTTATAAAAACCGTCATCTAAAAAAATAAATTTTGTTTCTATTTGATTTTTATTACAAATTATTTTTATAAAATTTCTTAATTTATTTGGTGTATTTCTATGAACAGCAATATTAATCTTTTTTTTATCTGTATAAAAAATCCTTGGTAAAAAACTAATTATATTTCTGTAATAATTATCTTGTGCACTTGACCCGAGAATAAAGGTATTAGAAAATGATTTAAAATTTTTTTTATTTATATTAAAATTATCAATAAAGTCTTTTTTATAAAAATTATCATATTTTAATGTATCTCCCCACATAAACAGTTCAGAGAAAGTAAACATCTCCTCTGTAATAGGATAATAATTATGTGTATCAAGATAAAAATTATCATTTAAAACATTGCAGTTAAAATTAACATTATTTCCTTTTATAGATTGAAACTTAGATGTTAGGTTTTCTTGTTTTTTAATATCTAAATTATTATAGTCACTAATTTTCATTTTATTTTTTTATCATTTTTGTTTGAATTTTGTCATCGTAAAAAATAAATTGGCGCGCCCGAGAAGAGTCGAACTCCTAACCTTATGATCCGTAGTCATACGCTCTATCCAATTGAGCTACGGGCGCTTTTTAAAATTTAAAATTCAAATAGTTATTATATTGACACTTAATATATAAAATAATTTAAAATTTCTATGATTTATAATATTCAAAGATTTCTATAATTGGCAAATTAAGTACATTAATGCTAAAATAAAATAGTGAAAAAATCAATTTTATTAATACTATTATTTTGTTTATTGCATAATATTTCATTTTCAAATGAAATTGGTCAGGTAACTGGTTATAAAATTCCTCGATTTGTTTCTTTAAAATCAGATGAAGTAAATCTTAGAATTGGCTCTAGTACCAATTATCCGATAATTTTAAAATATATAACTAAAAATATGCCAGTAGAAATAACGGATGAATATGAAAGATGGAGAAAAATTAGAGATATAGAAGGAAACGAAGGTTGGATTTATGGAGATCTTCTTAAAGGGGATAGATTTGTAATAATTATTAAAAATACTGAATCTAAAATTTATATGTTTTCAAAACCAGATGGAGTTCCAATAGGAGAAATTGGAGAATTAAATGTTGTAAAAATAAAAGTTTGTTTAAAAAAATGGTGCAAAATACAATTTGATAATCATAAAGGTTGGATGAATAAAAAAAACTTATGGGGCATATATGAAAATGAAACAATAAATGTTCCATTTTATCAACCTTTAATTAGTTTAATTTGGAAAATTAATATCAATAAATAAAAAAGTAGATAGGTTTGTACTTAACTCCATCCTCTTACCTTTATTCTACCTTGACTTATAGCAGCTCCAAACAATACTATTGCACAACCAATAGGCTCATTCCATGTAAGAGATTCTCCTAATAAAGTAATTCCTAAAATAGTAGCAACAATAGGTATAACATACATAGTAGTAGAAGATATAAGTGATCCTACAGCTTCTTGAATTCTGAAATTCCAAACATAGGCGATACCACTACAAATAAAGCCTACACCTAATGCTGCTCCTACTTGAGATAAAGTGCTTGGAGGACTCTAAACACGAAAAATTTGGCTGGGGCGGTAGGATTCGAACCTACGAATGTCGGCTCCAAAAGCCGATGCCTTACCGCTTGGCGACGCCCCAATTTTTTAATTACGATTATAGATTCTTCGATGCAAATCAACCATAATTTATTTTAAATATAAAATATTGAATATAATTATATGCCAATATAAAATAATTAAAATTGTTTATATCTCATTATGAAAAATATTATAGCCCTAGATATTGGAGGTACTTCAATAAAGTCAGCAATTGTAAAATCAAATGGTAATTTTTTTAAAAACTCATGTAAATTATTAAAAATTGATTCTACTAGAGATAAAGACTACATAATCAATAAGTTTACCTACCCTATTAAAAATTCTCTTAATTTATTGAGCAAAACAAATAAAAATTTTGAAGGAATAGCTATTTCAATTTGTCATCCATTTGATTTTAAAAAAGGAATATCATTAATTCAAAATCTAGATAAATACGAATCTATATACGGTCTAAATATTAAAAAGATTATTCAAAAAAAATTTTCACTTAGTGCTAATAAGCCTATAATTTTTAATCATGATGCTAGATGTTACGGAATTGGCGAAGTTTTATTCAATGATTATAAAAAATATAAAAAAGTGATAGTGTTAACAATGGGCACAGGTATAGGAAGTAGTTTTTTAAATAATCAAAAAATAGTTCTTAAAGGAAAAGGAGTGCCTAACTTTGGTTGGATATCTGGACAAAAGTTTAAGAATGGTATTCTCAATGATTATACATCAAGTATTTTTATGCAAAAACAGTATTATAAAATAACTAAAGAAAATATAAGTATCAAAACGATGGCAGAGAGAGCTAGAAATAAAGATAAGATTGCATATAAAATTTTTTTTAATATGGGTAATACTCTTGGTATTTATTTAAAAAAAAATTTTATTAATGATTTTAATACAGAATGTATAATTTTTGGTGGTCAAATTTCTTTATCTTCAGATCTTTTTTTCGATAGAATTAATTATCATCTTAAAAATTGTAAAAGTTTAAAAAAAATTACAAAAGCTAAAAATATTAAATTTGCAGGATTAAAAGGTGCAGCACACTTATTAATAAAAAATTATGAATAAATTAAAAAGTGAATTATTCGAAAAAGGATATGTAAAAGTATCAAATTTAATTGATAAGGGTCTTCTTACTAAAATGAACAATTTAACTACTAATCTTGTCAATCAACAATCAGAAGAAGATAAAAAAAAACAAGTTTCAACTGGCAGTATGATTAGTGTATCTCATGATGAAAGTTTTTTAAATTTAATAGTAAATGATGAATTACTCAAAATTTTTAGTAAGATGGGGTACAGTAATCCTAAATGGTCATCAGGTTATATCATTGGTAAAACGGCAAATTCAGCACCTTTATATTGGCATACTGATTGGTGGGGATGGGATGATCCTATAAGTTTTGTTAAAAAACCTCCAATGATATTCGTAATGTTTTATTTAACAAATACAAATAAAACAAATGGTTGTCTAAGGGTAATTCCTGGATCTCATTTAAAATATAATGAAGTGCATAAATATATAAAGAAACACCATTCGCATTATAGATTGTATAATAATCCTGATGACCCCATATTCAAATCTGTAAAAGACGAATTAGATGTAACATCAAATTTAGGAGATGTTATTATTGGAGATGGTCGTGTCCTTCATGCAGCTCATCCTAATTTAAGTAATAAAATGCGGACTGTTGTTACCTTATGGTATTATCCTGACTTTAATGAATTACCTGATCATATTAAAGCCAGTTCAGAAGATCATCATAAATGGCCAAAAAATTGGAATAAAAAATCATTAGATATTCTCGAAAAATACTTTCCAAAATATGAAGGAAATGCAAAAAAAATTGAATGGAATAGAATAAGATATGAATAAAAAAGAAATTTCAATTCAGATTTATACAGCTAGAAATTTTAAACCTTATGAAAATATATTTAAATTTTTATTTGAACAAGGTTTTAAAAATGTTGAATTATTTGAGGTTGAAACTTTTAATGAGACTAAAATTTTATTAGAGAAATATAATTTAACTGCACAATCTTCTCATATAGGCTTCGATACTCTTAAAGATACGAAAAATATTATTTCATGTTTACAAAAATTAAATGTTAAACATGCTATTGTACCATGCCCAGTTGGTAAACCAGGAGGAAAGTTTGAAGAAATCTTTGATAAAAATGAAGAGGAATGGCATCATTTTGGTAAAGAATTAGCCTCCTATGTAAAAATTTTTGAGGATAATGGAATTACCTTAGGTTATCACAATCACGCATTTGAATTTAATATGCTTCCTAGTGGTAAAATGCCTATAGAGTGTATTTTGGAGCATAATGAAAAATTAAAATATGAAATTGATATAGGATGGGTAGTAGCTGGAAAGGCAGATCCGATATTTTGGATTAAAAAATTTGCTTCGAGAATCATTGCTTGTCATTTGAAAGATTTTTCTTCACCTGATAAAAATTTAATTAATCACGATTCACAATGTGCAATTGGTAATGGTTTTATAGATTGGGAATCTATTCTTTATGAAATAAAAAAAACCAACTGTGAAATTTTAGCCTTAGAACATGATGATCCTAAAGATTATAAAGACTATGTTTCAAAATCTTTAAATTTTTTGAGTAACATATAAAATGAAAGTTGGAATAATAGGTTGTGGAAATATTTCTGAAATATATTTTAAATGTCAAAATATTTATAATAATTTTGAAATAGTCGCATGTGCAGATATAAAACTTGAAGCTGCAAAAGAAAATGCAGAAAAATTTAATTTAAAGTTTCAAAGTGTTGAAAACCTTCTTTCAAATAATGAAATTGACTTAATAATTAATCTAACCATTCCATCAGCTCATAAAGAAATAACAATTAATTCTTTAAAAGCTGGAAAACATTGTTTTAGTGAAAAGCCACTTGCGATGAACTTTGCTGAAGGAAATGAAATTCAAGAAATATCTAAACAAAAAAATCTTTATGTAGGTTGCGCTCCTGATACTTTTTTAGGTGCAGCAGGTCAAAAAGCAAGGGCTTTAATCGATGAAAATAAAATTGGAAATATAGTTCTTGGAACTTTTAATCTCATGAATCACGGAATGGAACATTGGCACCCCAACCCAGATTTTTTTTTCAAACCTGGTGCAGGGCCTGTATTTGATGTTGGAGTATATTTTATTACTCATTTAGTTAATTTAATTGGTCCTGTAAAAACTATAAGTGCTACAAGTGTAACAGCAAATGAAGAAAGAACTATTACAAGTGAACTTAGAAATGGAGAAAAAATAAAAGTTGAAACTCCCACAACATTAATAGGTACTTTGGGTTTTACAAATAATGCAAAAATACAGTTTTTTTGTTCTTGGGATGTTTGGAAACATCAACACTCAACAATAGAGCTATATGGTTTAAATGGATCAATGATATTACCAGATCCAAATTTTTTTAGTGGTGATATTTTGGTTGCTAATAAAGATAAAGATTGGCAATTAATTAACAATGATAATATGTTGTTAGGGATACCAAACATGACTGATAATGATGGATCTAAGATAGCTAATTATAGAGGTATAGGATTGTCAGATATGATTGATTCTATTAAAAATCAAAGGCAGGCGAGATGTTCGCTCGCTCTTTCAATGCATGTTTTAGAAGTAATGGAAGGAATCATTAAATCTGCAGAAAAAGAAGAGGTTTATAATTTAAAAACTAAACCTTCTCAACCCGAATTTTTTGATGAGAATGAAATTAGAAAATTAAAAAAATAAATTTATATAAAATTTTGTTAAAAAAATTTCTAAGAAATCACTATAACTTTTCTTTCATTAGGCTTAAAATCAATAAAATATTTTCCTGAAGAACTAGGATCTACTTTTTTTAACAATTTATTTGACATATTTTCAATATATAATTTTTTTATCTCAATATAGTTAGATTCAATTTCAAATGTTTTATTCTCAGAAGAGTAGTTCATAAGATGTAAATATGATTTTTTATTATTTTTTTTCACATCAGTAATATAAATATTATTTGAAGAAATATTGAACATTTTTATATTAGTTCTTTTTTTAGAATTTCCTCTATCTTGGTAGTTATGAACAACCGGTTCATATATATAAGGCATGATATCTTGTATACGTTGCAAAAGATCCTTTTCTTTTTCAAAATTAATTACAAATTCATATTTTATGAGCTTTGATTCATCTGCTAAAAAATTAGTATTCCAATAATTATTATATAACCAAGCAGAAAGCATTTTATATTTTCTCTCTACTTTATTATTTTTGTCAAATTTACCAAAATTTAATCCCCCTACTTGCCATAGCGGGCAATCTTTAGTTGAAATTGTAATACCTCCATTATTTCCATGATAAGATATCCAATTTTGAGTTGTAAGATAGTGTTTACAAGAGAAAGGAAGATGATCTTTATCTAACTGAAGTATTGCCCCGGCAGTTTCGAAATGGCATTTTGTATTTGTTCCTGAATTTATTGGCATTGGTAAATAAAGAGCATGAGGATTACTATCTGGTTTTTTCAAAATTTCCAAATTTATAGTTAAAGATGGTTGGTTAGTAAAAAGTTTGTAATTAATTTTAAATTCATCACCGTTAGATAAATAAAACTCTTCTTCAACCAAAATGTAATTTGTCTTTTTAAAAAATTTTCTTTCTTTTAATTTTGCATTCTCTTTAATATTTTTCCATTTATTATTCCAAGAAGCGCTCCAGTCAAGTGAACCGGAAGCAACAGGTTTGAAAATTTCAGTTCTTTTTTGAGTTTTAGGATATTCCAAAACAGGAACACCAAAGAAAAATTCTTTATTATTTTTAATAAAACTATGTTTCTTTGAAAAAATATTTTCAATTCCTCCTTTTTCTGCAAATTGAACACTAATTTTTTTATTGTTAATTTCTAATTTTTTTATTTTTAAATCATTAGAAATACTTTTTTGAAAATCTATTTTTTTAGCAGTTAAAGGAGGTATTTCTATTGGACCCACCCAATCAACAAGATCATCATTTATTTCAGACATAGTCATATCTTGACGATGAACTGAATTTACTTTTTTTTGTCTTGTTAAGTCAATTTCTCTTCTTACCCACCAATTGTCTTTTTCATTCATTTTATCAAAATCAAGTTTCATTTTTTTTCCTGCCTTATTCACTTCACTTAAATATGAATAGACACCTTTGAATTTAGGAATTTTGATAAATGCTTTTATTTTAAAAGGAAGGGAGTTAAAAGCTATAGCGCTTGCTTTTTCTCCTCCCATTAATTGTGCTATTTTTTCAACACCATCTCTTCTAAGCATTCTAGCTATTGATAATCCTTCGTAGGGTAAGACTTGTTTCATGATCCACTGCATTTTAGTTTCATCGGAAAAAGGGAAGTTGATTGATCTATCTGCTCCCCATGTATGTTCAGCATATAAAGCTAGGGATTCTTTTGATTTTTTTTCTAGATCTGTTCGTCTAATGTCATCTTTTTTAGTATGCGTAAAAAGATTAACTATGTTAGCCTGACGTAAGGCTTTCTGCCCAGCTGAATTTATACGAGTTTCATTAGGCGTACTTCCACAACCAAAATTCCACCAATCAGACCAATCTCCTTGCATAGTTGGGATTTTTTCTTGGGTTTTTAGTTTTTCAAAAAACTCTGAAATGGTCACCATGCGTATAGGAAAATCTTTATATTTATTATTCCAAGTTTTTAAAAAAGGAATAATATCTGGATTTGGAGGAGCATTATCATGATGATTTGTATTTGTAATCTGGGCCATAAAAAAATCATATGAATAATTTGGCTTTTTTAAAAACTTGGGAAAATTTTCAATTGTTTTTTTTGTTCCAGATATTGAAAATGGTATTTTTAAAAAATGTCCTGCAGTAGCTCCGTATATAGGGCCATTATAAGCAAGTAGTTTTCTTTTTGTTGGACTTTGCCAATAAAAACCACTTGGCCAAGGCTTCAAAGCATGTCCATAAAATTCATTGATAGCCATGCTGAAACCCTTAATACCAAAATCGAGCAATGCATCTACCATCCCCCAAGGAACACCATTAATATCACAATCCATTGAATAATTAATTTTCATTCCTTCTTTGCGTAAAAAAGTGATCGGTTCTAAGTTTTCAATAATCATTTGATGGTCCATTAAAGGTGTCATATGCCATTTGCATCCTGCTACATCAATTAATCCTTTATGATGCAATTTTAAAAATCTTTTGCGATATTGGGGTGTTGTATTTTTCCACCAATCCATTGTTATTCCTGTAACCTCACATGTCCATTTAAATTGACAATTAGGTTCATTAGATGCATTTTTTTCTGCTAACTCTATTGCTTCTTCTATATATCTTTTATGTAATTCAAATATTACAGGCTGAGGAGAAGTATAACCGATATCAGTGTGAGAATGATGAAGAAGTAAAATTTCTTTAATCATAAATTATCCCTTACCTGTTCCCATAGATCCAAGAGTAAGTCCACGAATAAAATGTCTTTGAAGTAATAAAAAGATAACTAATGTTGGTATGCTAGCCATAACTGTAGCCATTAAAATCGTAGGACCGTCCATTTGTGCATATAAGTTTTGCATTCCAACTAAAGCGCTTGTAACAGGCCTAACAGAAGTTGATCTTGATAAAACCATTCCAAAAAGTAAATCATTCCATATCCAAGTAAACTGAATTAAAAAAACTAATAGCAAAGGTGCTTTAGCTAAGGGCATCATAATTTTATAAAGTATTTGCAAATTAGATGCTCCCTCTATTTTAGCTAATTCTTGTAATTCCCAAGGAACAGTTAGAAAAAAACCTCTTAAGACAAATGTTGCAAAAGGTATACATATAGAAACATACATCAAAATAAGCCCAAATTTTGTATTATAAATTCCAATAGCTACATAAGCTTCAAATAAAGGTAATAGATACATTTGAAAGGGAAATACAGTTCCGGAATATATAAGTAAAAACCATAGTAAACCGTTTTTCATTTTTAGTCTCACTATTCCAAATGCTGCTAAAAAAGCAAAAATTACAGCTAAAGAAGAGCCACAAAAACCATATATGAGACTATTTAAAACTCCGTCCCCTATTCCTTTATTCCAAGCTTTAATTGCATTATCAATAAAGGCAGTACCAAATATTATTTCTGTTTTATCTCCTTTGGAATATTCAGAAGCAGTTTTGTTAGCATTAACAATAAGAAAAAAAACTGGATATATCCATGCCATAACAACAATTATCATGCCTATATATCCAACAGTTAAATTAACTTTTTCTTTAGTTTTATAATTCATAATTTAACTAACATCCTCTTTAGTTAAAACTGATTTTAAATAATAATAAGAAAATACAAGACCAACTAAACTAATTAATACTGCTACTGCAGCAGCATAACCAAGATCAAAAATTATAAAACCTTCTCTATACATTGTAACTGCTAAAGTTTCTGAATATCTTCCTGGTCCTCCCATTGTCATAACCCACACTGAATCAAAGATTCTAAAACTATTAATTAAGGCGAGTAATGATGCTATAACAAAGTATGGCATGATCATTGGAATAACTATTTTAAATATTAAAGTGAAACCTTTGGCTCCATCAATTTTTGCTGCCTCCATTGGTTCTTTGGGTAAACCTTGTAAACCAACTAAAAAAATCATCATATTGATGCCTGTTGCTTGCCAAGTATATGCACCAATCATTGAGTAGGTATTTTCAGGTGCTCTAAATAACCAATCTCTATTTAAATGTTCGAATCCAATTAATGCTAACACCTGATTAAATAGCCCACTTTTATCAAGTATAAAACCAAATAATACTCCCGCAGCTGCAGCAGAAACTGTTGCAGGAATATAAATTAATATTTGAAAAAAATTTGACCTAGGTAAAAATTGTATGGAGTAGGCAAATAAAAATCCTATTGCAACCGGAAAAACTGTTGCGAGAACAGTCCAAATTATTGTATTTTTAATTGGTATTATATAATTTGGATCAAGAAATAGTTTTATGTAATTATCAAATCCAATAAAGTTTGCAGGGTTAAGACCATCATTATCAGTAAAGCTCATTATAAAAGTTCGAATAATTGGATAAATACAAATTAATGAAACTAAAATAACTGCAGGTGCTATATATAAATAAGCCTGATTAGTGTCTTTATTAAAATTCATCTAAAATACAGTTTTTGAAAAAAATAAAGCCCCTATAAAAGGGGCTTTAAATAAATTAATTAGTTATTTGACCAATAGTTGTCAGCTAAAGTTTGTAAATTTTCCATTACATCTTTGTAGCTTGTTGGATCAAGTACAAATTTTGAAATTTCATCTACAGCAGCCTCACAAATTTCTGTTGGAGTAGCTTCCCAATATCTATTGATTTGGCGATAACCTCCTTCATTAATTTCTTTAACTAAGTCTCCAACTTCACCTCCTGGTAAAGCAGCATTTAAGTTATGAGGGGGAAAGAACATAAGTTCTGTCCATTTAGCTGAAGCAGCTTCAGACATCCAAAAATCAATTGCATCTAACGCTGCATCTTTGTCTTTTGCATTTTTTGCAACCATTATTGGACCAGCTTCAAAGATTACTGATGGAGGAAGAGATGCATTTTTATTTGGTAATACAAAGTATCCCCATTCATCACCTTCTTTAATTCCGCCTCCAGTAACAGTAGAAGCAAACCAAGTACCAACTAACATGTGAACTACTTCTCCTTTAGAGAAACTGTTGTTCATTGAATCACCTGTTGTGAATCCAAAAGCTGCACTTCCATCATCCATCCAACCTTTGTCCATCCAAGATTTCCAAGTTAAAAACGCTTCCTCAACTTGAGGGTCAGTATATTTAGCTCTTCCTTCTACTAAATCTTCATAAAAGTCAGGGTCAGAACGAATTAAAAACTCTTCAAACCAAATAAATGCAGGCCATCTGCCTTCTATTGTTTGTCCAACAGGAGTTCTGCCAGATGCTTTTATTTTTTCAAAATTTGATTCTAATTCTTCCCAAGTTTTTGGTTCACTAAGTCCAAGTTCTGCGTAAACAAGTTTATTGTAATACATTGGCCAAAAGGCAATTAAACTTGGAACAGCATAAGTTTTGCCATCAAATTGAAAAGCTTTTGCCAAGTCAGGAGAAACTTGTCCTGCAGCAATATATTTATCCCATATTGGACTTAAATCCTCAACTAAACCAGCGTCAACCATATCTTTCATTCTGTATCCAGCCCACCAAGTAAATAAACCTGGAGGATCAGCTCTTAAAGATTGTCTGACAGTAGCTTGGAAACTAGAAGTATCTGCAAACGGAGTAATCTCATAACTATTGTTAGAGTCCAAATCAAAAGTTTCTATCCACCAGTCTTGCCAACCTGCTTTGTCATGATAAAGTTGAACATCTCCTGCTAAAGAAAAATTAGCAGAAAATAAAAACGTCAATCCAATTAATATTGAAGTTAATTTTCTCATTATAAATTCCTCCTATAGAAATAGTAATTATAATTAAGATTTATATTGAAGTAATAAATTAAATAAGGAAACTAAATAAAATATATATAATTAATATATGCATTATTACTATTTTCTTTATATTCTATTAAAACAGAGATAATTATATGCTCTAAAATATGAGCGCCAAAAAGAATTATGTAAAACAAAAATTAATGAAAAATGAAATATGCGTTGGGATTTGGTCAATAATTTCATCAGAAAGTAATCTTGATATTTTCTCAAAATCAAAACTTGATTTTATACTTTTAGATATGGAACATGGCAACTATATACACAACATAGAAAATTCAATTAGAATAGTTGAGTCAAATAATTGTTCACCTATTTTAAGGCCTCCAACTTTCAACTCTCATTTTATTCAAAATGCTTTAGATTTTGGAATACATGGATTAATTGTTCCTCAAATTAAGTCTTTAGAAGAACTTAATCAATATATCAGCAATACTGTATTCCCTCCAAAAGGAATTAGAGGATTTAATCCTTTTGTTAGATCAGCTTCTTACGGTATGAAAAATAATTTAAATAATAATAATGATGAATTCGCATTAAAGTCGATGATACTTGAACATAAGGATCTTTTAAATAAACTTGATGAAATTAGTAAAATAGAATTTTTAGATTTAGTTTATATTGGCGCTTACGATTTATCCAAGTCATTAAATATTGACCCAACAGGAAATGAAATGAAAAAAATTATAAAAGAAACAACTGAAGTTCTTCGAAAGAATAATATTAATGTTGGAGCTATTGTATTTAATAAAGAAGATTTCAAAGAATTAACAAATTATGGTGTCAATTTTATAGTTTACTCCGTCGACTCTAAGATTATTGCTTCAGGAATAGATTCATTTATTAGTGATATTGAAATATAAATATAACTTATAAATAATTTATATTATTTTCACATACGTGGGTCCAAAGTTTACTATACTTATTTTTAAAAATTTCATTAGCCTTTAAAGCTTCTAATTTTTTTTCAAATGCTGCATAAAAACAAGAGCCTGTTCCTGTCATTCTTGTAAAAAGAGTGTTATCAAAAGTCTTTAAATAACTAAAAATTTCATTGAAGTATAAATTTTCTTCTATTACAATTTTTTCAAAGTCATTTCCTGTATCATTACTATTTTCATTAGTACTTTTTATATCTAATTTTTCATACATTTCTTTTGTTGAATGATTAAAATTAGGTTTAATTAATAAAAAATATAATTTAGGAAAAGTAGCTGGAGAAATTTTTTCTCCAATTCCAGTAATTATGCAATTTTTTGCAAATAAAAAACTAGGAATATCAGATCCTATAGAAACATAAGCACTCGGCTCTTTTAGATGAATATAATTCATATCATGTAATCCTTTTATTAATCCTGCTGCATTGGTAGAAGCTGAGCCGAGCCCTCCTTGCACTGGAATGTTTTTAGTTACAGTAATATCAAAATGTAAATTTTTATCTAAGTCCAAAAACTTTAGCGTTTTTAGAATAATACAATCATTATATTTATTATTTTTAGGTTTAAAAAATCCTTTATATTTTATTTTTGTTTCATCACTTTTTTTAATGTCAATTTTATCAAATAAATCAATAAATGTTATTCCTGTTCTTAGTGAATGAAATCCATCTATTCTTTTGTTTAAAACTTTTAAAAATATATTCAATTTAGCAGGTGCTAAAATAGTTTTACTATCCAGCATTATTTTTTTCCAACTTTTTCTTTATATCGTTTAAGATTATATCTTCTGGATTTGCTATATCTAAAACTTGTTTCCATAAATAAATAGCTTCTCTTTTTCTATTTAAAGCTAAATATATATCAGCCAAATGATCCAACGATATTATCTCACTTGGAGCAATTGAGATGACTTCTTCCATTAATTCAGCTGCTTTTTTAAACTCCTTTTTTTTATAATAAGCCCAAGCTAGGCTATCTAAAATATAATGATTATCAGGCTCGTTTTTATTTGCTTTAATTAACATTTTCATTGCTTTATCAATATTAATATCTCTTTCTAGCCATCCATAAGCTAAATAATTTAAAACATCTGCAGATTCATAATTAATTAACTCTAAAGATTTAATAAAATCTTTTTCTGCCAAATTCCATTTATCTAATCTTTCAAAACAAATGCCCCTTAGATATAATATATTCCAATTTTCATCAGAAGATTGATTAGTATTCTCAATGATTTGAGAATAATAAAAAATTGCATCTTCATATTTTTTTTTCAAACGATAAAGTTCTGCTAAAGCAAGTTTAAGTTCAAGATCATCTTGATAAATATTTGTTAAGCTTAAAAGTTTTTTTTCACCTTGTTGAAAAAATCCTTCCTTACTTTTATTAATTGCTATATTTTTCTGACTTTCAATGTAAAGACTGTGGTTGTTGCTAATTTTGCTATAATAATATTCAGCTTTAGAATAATTTTTTAAAAATTGATAAATTTGAGCAGTATAAAAATTTGTTTCATGAAAATTTTCATCCAAAATATTTGCTATAGATAAATAAAATAGTAAATAATTATAGTTTACCTTTTTGCTAACCAAACTTTCATTAGATGTCTGAATAATTTCAAAAATAGATTTAGAATTTTCAGTATTTGTTTTGATTTTTCCATCAGGTAGAAAAAAAATATAATTTAACATTTCTAGATTATATTTTTTAATATTTTTACTATACTTCTTAAATGTATAAGTATCGTTCTTAGATTTTGCATAACTTAAAATTACCAACAACGCTTCTTCGTGGCCCTCATTAATTTTAATTAATTTTAAAGCTATTTTTTGAGCCTCTTCTAAATAATTTAGATTAATTGAAACTAAAAGCTGGTTTTCTAAATCTGATTTGCGCAAATCTTTCTCAGTAGATGCAAGTTCAGTATATGCTGTTTCGTAGTCAAACATATTAATAGCAGTTTTTGAAATTAAAAAAGAAGAAGAGCTCAAGGCAAAAGCTGAGTTAAAAAATAAAATTGTCCATATAAAAGCGATTTTTTTATAATTATTACTCATTTACAAATTTACATTCTAAATTAAAGATACTAAAAATAATAATCACTAATATGACTAATATTTCTATTAATTCCTATATAAAATTTCTTAAAAATATTGGTATTTATTCTTTTTTGCAAGATCAACCGAATAATTACTTTAATATAAATGACAATAAAGGTTTAAATAAAAATTTAAATACAATTGAAGAGATAAAAAGTATTGAGGACCTCAAATCCTATATTAAAAACTCAGAAATATGTAATTTAAAAAAGACAGCTATTAATACAGTTATAGGTGATGGAAATGAAAATGCTAATATTATGCTTATAGGTGAAGCTCCTGGAGCAGAAGAGGATAAAGTTGGAAAACCATTTGTAGGAGCTGCAGGAATTTTGCTAAATAAGATGTTAAATGCAATTGATTTAAAAAGAGAGGATATCTATATTACAAATATTATACCCTGGCGTCCTCCTAATAATAGAACACCTACAAATGATGAGATTTTACAATGCTTACCTTTTGTTCAAAAAATTATTGAAATTGTAAAACCCAATTTGATTCTACTTTTAGGAGCTACATCAGCTAAAGCTATACTTAATTCAAATTTAAGTATTGCAAAACTAAGAGGAGAATGGCATGAGTATCAAAGCATCAACCATAAAGAGAAAGTAAATTGTCTTGTAACTTATCATCCTGCTTTTTTGTTAAGATCTCCAAATTATAAAAAAGAATCATGGAAAGATTTACAGAAATTTCAAAGAAATTTTCAATGATATTTAAAAATTATTTATTTTTTTTATTTTTTTTATTTTTATCATTTAATGGTTCGGCAAATATAATTAATGATCAAATAAGCAGTAAATATGATCAAATTTTCTCTGATAAATTGTTATCAAACTCAGATATAAAAAGTTACCAAAAAATCTTTGAGTTACAAGAAAGTTGCAAATGGAAAAAAGCAAATAAAAATATATTATTGTTAAAAAATAAAATCTTAATGGGCCATGTATTGGCGCACCGATACCTTCACCCAAACTGCTATAAATCAGAGTTTTTGGAACTTACATTTTGGTTAAAAAAATATAATGATCACCCTCAAGCTAAACGGATTTATAGGTTGGCTATAAAAAGAATGCCGAAAGGATATAAATCACCAAATAAACCAATTAAACCCATCGGAATAGAAAAACAGAAATTAAACAATTATAAAAAAAATACTGATTATAAAACTATTTTAAAACTCTCCAAAAATCAAAGACTAGAAAAACAAAAATTACTAAATGCAATTAAATCTCGAGTAAATAGAGGTTGGCCTACTGGAGCAGTTAAATTACTTAGTCAAAGAGATGTTAATATTTTACTTGATCAAGTAGAAATAGATCAACAAAAAGAATTAATTGCAAAAGGATATTTTCTTGCAAATAAAAATGAATTATCAATAAAATACTCTGCAGAAGCTCTTGAAAATTCATCTCTTTATGTGCCTTATGCCGGATGGACTGCAGGATTGGCTGCATGGAGACTAGAACAATACGAATTAGCTGCTGAATATTTTTCAAATTTCTCTATTTCTCTAAGGGATGATGTTTGGCATCAAGCCTCAGGTGCGTTTTGGGCTGCAAGAGCATATGCTAAACTTAATAAATATGAAGATATAAATTTCTGGCTTAATAGAGCTGCAAAAAATCCAGTTAGTTTTTATGGATTATTAGCATCCGAAATATTAGGGATTAATAATCCAATAGATTGGTCTTCTGAAATATTATCTGAAACAGATGATGTTAATCTTTTTGCACTACCTAGTGGAAAACGTATTAAAGCTCTTATACAAATCGGGCTACCTTATCAGTTAGAAGATGAAATAGTTCATATGAATTCAGTCATGAATAAAAGTGTTGCAATAAAATCTCTTGATGTTGCTCAACATTTTAATCTAGCTTACACTCAACTTAAAATAGTAAATACACTAATGCGATATGGTGTAGATATTCCAACAAGACTATTATATCCAACACCTATTTGGAAACCTAAAAATGGCTTTACTCTAGAACAGGAGTTAATTTATGCATTTATGCACCAGGAGTCCCTATTTAATGAAAATGCTAAAAGTCATAGAGGTGCTATTGGATTAATGCAAATTATGCCTTCAACTGCAAAATTTATTTCAACAAATAAAGATGTAAAAAGAAATAATTCTAATATTTTAAAAGTTCCAGAAATTAATCTTGATGTTGGTCAAGAGTATATTGAATATTTATTAAAATTAAAAATTGTTGATAATAATCTTATTTTTTTAACAGCAGCATATAATGGAGGTCCTGGTAATTTACAAAAATGGAAAGAAAATATTAATTATTTGGATGATCCTTTATTCTTTATGGAAAGTATCCCTTCTAGAGAAACAAGATGGTTTATTGAAAAAGTTTTAACAAAATATTGGATATATAAAAACAAATTTGGCTCTGAAGCTAACTCTCTAAAATTACTCGCTTACGGAAAAAACCCAATATATAAATAATATGAATAAAATTGATAATTCCATAAAATTTACTTCTATTAATATTGGTTTAGTTACTATTTCAGATAGTAGAAATGAAGATAATGACAAATCAGGAAATTTACTAAAAGACAAAATTAATAACTTTGGTCATAAAGTTTATAAAAAAATTATTATTAAAGATGATTTAGATTTAATAAAAAAAACAATCTCAGATTTAACAAATGATACTAAAATAGATGCAATAATTACTACTGGTGGAACTGGTTTAACAGGTAGAGACTCAACACCTGAAGCTATAATAGAAATGGCTGACAAAATAATTGATGGATTTGGTGAATTATTTAGACAACTAAGTTATGAAAAAATAGGAACTTCTACTATTCAATCACGTGCGTTAGCAGGAATTATTAATAATACATATATTTTTTCTCTTCCTGGCTCGCCTGGCGCTTGCAAAGATGGTTGGAATCTAATTTTAAAATATCAACTTGATATTAGACACAAACCCTGTAATTTTATTGAAATCATGCCAAGGTTGAAAGAAAAATAATTTGCCAGATTTTAGTATTGAAAAAGAATACAATAAAAATGTAGTGGGAATAGATGAGGTAGGTAGAGGGCCTTTAGCTGGACCTGTAATAAGTTGTGCTGTTATTTTTTATGATCATGAAATGAATAATGATAGTTTTAAATTAATAAATGACTCTAAAAAATTATCAAAAATAAATAGAATAAAAATTTTTAAGTTAATTTATCAATTACAAGAAACAAAAAAAATTAAATTTAGCTTAGGAATGGCTAATGTAAAAGAAATTGATGAATTAAATATTTTAGAGGCTACTAAATTATCAATGAAAAGAGCTGTTATAAAACTCAACCGCCCCCCTTTACCTTTAATAATTGATGGTAAGATAGATCTTAAATTAAGGAATTATCCCAGTCATGGGATTATCAAAGGAGATCAAAAATCTTTAAGTATTGCTACTGCATCAATTATAGCAAAAGTTCATCGTGACAGATATATGCAATTTTTATCTTATACTTTTCCTTATTACAATTGGTCCTCTAATGCTGGATATGGAACAAAAAAACATATTGAACAAATATGCAAAAAAGGAATCACTATTCATCATCGTAAAAGTTTTGAGCCTATAAAGTCGCTTATCCATAACAAATGATTCTCCTTGTTGATAACTTAGGTTGACCTGATTCCATAACTCGTTAAAGATTCTATGTGATGATTAAAAAAAATTCTATTATTAAAGGAGATTGTTTAGATTTAATAAAAAAAATTCCTGATAAATCTGTTGATCTTGTTTTTGCTGATCCTCCCTATAATCTTCAATTAAAAGATACTTTATATAGACCAGATCAAACAGCAGTTGAAGCTGTTACAAATGATTGGGATAAATTTGACACATATAAAGCTTATGATGAATTTTGTCTAAAATGGTTAAGAGAATGTAAAAGAGTTTTAAAAGATGGAGGGGCTCTTTGGGTCATAGGTAGTTATCACAATATACTACGTTTAGGAACTGCTATACAAGATTTAGGTTTTTGGATTCTCAATGATATTATTTGGCACAAAACTAATCCTATGCCAAATTTTAGAGGAACACGTTTTACAAATGCTCATGAAACATTGTTATGGTGCACAACTTCACGAAAAGCAAAATATACTTTTCATTATCAGAACCTAAAAGAACTTAATGAAGGAAAACAAATGAGAAGTGATTGGCACATCCCTATTTGTGCAGGAAAAGAACGTCTTAGAGAGAAAAATAATCAAAGATCCCATCCAACTCAAAAACCTGAAGCTCTACTTTACCGAATACTTGTTTCTTCATCAAACATAGGAGATACTATATTAGATCCTTTTTTAGGATCAGGAACTACAGCAGTTATAGCAAAAAAATTACAAAGAAATTTCATTGGTTTTGAACAAGATAAAGATTATATTAAGCTTGCAAAAAAACGTCTAAAAGACGTTAAGCCCCTTGATAGTGAGATATTAACTATCTCAAAAAGTAGAAAAGATTTACCTAAAGTTCCTTTTGGTGAACTAGTAGAACAAGGAATTATTCCCCCAGGTGCAGTGTTAACAGATAAAAAAGAGCGTTACAAAGCTAAAGTAGCAATTGATGGGAGCATCAAGATAAGTAATATTTCAGGATCTATTCATCAAGTTGGAGCTAAAATTCAAAATTTACCGAGCTGCAACGGATGGGATTTTTGGCATTTTAAAGAAAAGAATGGATCTATACTACTTGATGAAGTACGTTCACAATATAGAACTAAAAAACTTAATTAATTTTTTTAAATTGATTGATAAAAATACAAATGGAAAATATCTTAAATATCCTACCAAATAATTTTATATTGTTAATGTTAACTATATTATTTGCAGGCTTTGTTAGAGGATTTTTAGGTTTTGGATCAGGACTTATTATAATGCCAATATTGTCTTTTTTATATTCGCCTATATTTGCAATTGTGTTTAGTATTATTATAGAAATTCCATCTACTATTTATTTAACTTTTGAAGGGGCACGAAAATGTAAATTTAAAGAAATAATGCCTATGTTTTTTTCAATGATGATAGCATTTCCAATAGGTATTTTCTTTTTAATTTCTATCAATGCTGAAATAGTCAAAATCATAATGTCTATTTTTGTAATTTTTTTTGTTATTTTAATTGCAACTGGTTGGAGATTGAAAACTACAATTACAAAATATATTTTAGTAATTAGTGGTGCGCTTGGAGGATTGATGGGGGGCATCGCAGGTATTGCAGGACCTCCAATTGTAACAGTCCTTCTCTCAAAAGGAGATAGCAACGATGTAACAAGAGGTAATATATTAATAATGTTTACTGGAGTAGTTTTAATTGCAATTATTAGCTTATATTATTTTAATTTGTTTTCTAAATCTTTGTTGTTATTAGGAGTTATTACATCACCTTTTTATATTATTGCAGTAATTACAGGATCAAGATATTATAGTTTTTCTGGAAATAAATATTATCGTAATATCTCTTTATTAATTCTTGGTACTATAGGGGTTTCAACATTGATAGGAGCAATTTACTAATCAAATAGCAA